>CAXIBS010000006.1:0-64038 GCA_964022585.1 uncultured Colwellia sp. | reverse complement strand
AATACTCAAGCAGTTAAATGAGTATGATTTCACCTAACTGCATGTGATTAGTAAAGGCAGAGCGGGTTATTTAAGTTCTATATTCGGCATTGATTTTGACATAATCGTAACTAAAGTCACATGTCCAAATGGTACTCATTTCATCGCCGCGATGAAGTTGCACTGTAATATCAATTTCAGCTTCATTCATTATGGCTTGTCCTTCATCTTCTTGATAACTTAAAGCACGGCCACCTTTTTCTGCTACTAAAACGTCACCAAAATATAATTCTAGCGCATCGGTATCTAAATCAGCTAAAGATTCACATTCTCTTGATGCATATCCAATAGCTGCAAGTACTCGACCTAAATTAGGATCGGAAGCAAACATAGCTGTTTTTACTAATGGACTTTTACCTATTGAAAAACCGATCGTTTTTGCTTCTTCAATACTTTGTGCCCCTTTAACGGTAATGGTTAGAAATTTTGTAGCACCTTCACCATCACGCACTATGGCTTTAGCTAAATATTGAGATGTTTCAAGAAGTGCGTTGTATATTTCATTAAAGCCTTCATCGGTACGGTGTTTAATTGCATTGGCTTTGCTTTGACCAGTAGCTATAACAATGAAAGAATCGTTTGTTGAAGTATCTCCATCAACAGAGATGCAGTTAAAAGACAGATCAGCAATCTCTTTGGTTATTTCATCAAGTAGTGACTGACAAATATTAGCGTCAGTGGCGACATAACCTAACATAGTAGCCATATTAGGGTGAATCATACCAGCACCTTTAGAAATACCAGTGATGTTGAGCTGTTCATTACCAATAGTAACTGAAGTTGAGTATGCTTTAGGTGCAATATCTGTAGTCATAATAGCGGAAGCAGCATCAGCCCAATTATTAGTTGTTAAGTTTTCTACTGCATTAGGTAACCCTGCTAATAACTTATCCATTGGTAAGTGTTCTAAAATTACGCCGGTAGAAAAAGGTAAAATAGATTCAACAGGAATTGCCATAATTTCAGCTAAACTTTGACAAGTTGTTAGCGCATCCAACATTCCTTGCTCACCAGTTCCTGCATTGGCATTACCAGTATTAACAACTAGCGCTTTAATACCACTAATCTCTTTATTTTGCACTGCGCCTAGATGTTTTTTACATAAAGTAACGGGTGCAGCACAAAAGCGATTTTGAGTAAAAACACCTGATACGGCACTGCCATCGGCAATTTCAATCACAAGTAAATCTTTACGGTTTGGTTGTTTGATATTTGATTCAGCCCAACCAAGGCGAATGCCTTGAATTGGTGCAAGTGAAGCAGGAATTATTTCAGGTAAGTTAACAGGCATAAGAAATGATTAATAACAAAAAAGTAGGTAAATATTACGCTTTTCTGGTTTTTTATGCAAAAGCAATCTGCTTAGTTGGGTCACAATTATTGAAATACTTTAGAAATTTACGGAAGTTAATTTGTTTAATATTTTCATAACTGCGTTCGGATCTGGTTTGCACATTCAGCTAATACAATTGCGCCAGCAGTTGAAACATTTAAAGAATTTCCCATGCCAAACATAGGAATATGTATTTGATGTTGACTCAACTTCAATGCCGCTTCACTGACTCCTTTTCGCTCATTTCCTAAAACCAATACACTAGGAGGTGTGTACACTACATCTTTGTAATCAACAGACTCGTTGCACAGTTCAACGCTAAAAATGGTATAACCTTTACTTATCAAGGCCTGCAAACTTGCAGAAGTATTGTCGCTATATTCTATATTTACCCATTTAGCTTCGTTACGAGAAGCTTTCTTCAACTTTTTATCTGAAATAGTGAGCTCGCCACACACAATGACTTTTTCAATGGCAAAGGCGTCTGCTAAACGAATAAAAGAGCCAATATTATAGCTATTAGTAACATTATCTAACACAAGAATTAAAGGAAGCTTAGGTTGGTTTAAATATTCACTGCGAGTGGGTTTGTTTTTTCTAAGATCTTCTTTACTTAGTTGTATCGCTGAATTCATTGGTACTCTTCTTAAATATTTAGCTTAATGCTTGGCTATGATGATGTTATTAACGTGTAATAACAATTATAATGGTATTTACCTAAGGTTACAGCTTAATTGATATGTGAAGACGTAATATGACTGAACAACTACCTATTTCAATTTTTGTATGCGATGACTTGTCTGAAAAGTGGCCTAAGTTCACCCCTACGATTAATAAACTTGCAGCGCAGTTTAATTTTCAAGCTATGACAGCAAATTGGTATGGCGATGAAGATACCATTCCTTATGTCCAATTGTTTTTAGAAACACCGCAACGTTTTGCTGAACAAAAGAGTCAGGAGCAAATAAGTGAACTGCAGTCATTTAAAATTCATTCGGACGATGTTTTCAGCTTTAATGATAATAAAGAATCACAGCAATTAATTTATACAGTAGCAATTACTGAAGTTGAGCAGGAGCTACTAGAAAAGCAAGCAAAGCTACTTCGTAACCTGCTACAAATAAAGTTACAGAAGATTTTTGAAATTATTGCTAAGCAACTTAACCTTAATCCTATTTAGTTCAATTAATATGTCTATAAGTCGTGCGCGTTTAGATCGCTTTATTAGTGAAAAATGTGAAATTAATCGTAAAAAAGTGCGCTTACTTTTGGCACAAAAGCGCGTGAGTGTAGATGGTGTAATTGCTTTAGATACAGCTCAAATAATTGATAAATTTTCTCTGATCAAACTTGATGGTCAAATTATCCAAGAAAACCAGGCTTTTTATATCATGTTGCATAAGCCCACAGGTGTTGTGTGTGCAACAAAGGATGATAAGCATAAAACAGTTGTAGAATTAATTGACTTAAATCTAACGAATGCTGAGAAAGCTAGCTTGCATATAGTAGGGCGCCTAGATTTAAATACGTCAGGCTTAGTTTTATTAACAAATGATAGTCGTTGGTCTGAACAATTAACCTCACCCGTTAACAAAGTAGCTAAAAGGTACTTAGTTACATTGAAGAACCCATTGCATACTGAATATATCAGTGCATTTGCAAATGGGATGTACTTTTCTTATGAAGATATAACAACGAAACCGGTTGAGCTTAATATTATTTCTCAATGCCGCGCAGAAGTTTTTTTAACTGAGGGGCGGTATCATCAAATTAAGCGGATGTTTGGGCGTTTTGATAACCCAGTTATTGCATTACATAGAACTTCAATTGGTCCTTATATTTTGAATGAAAACCTAGCTATTGGTGAAAGTAAATTTATTGAGAATGTCAGCCGTAATATTTTTTAAATGTTGATACAATCTTTATTAACTTCATAGTAGTTGAGTTAAATCAAAGAAAAACTTCCCTCCATTGATTATTATTCGTATTTTGATATTGACAATACTATAATTATCTTTATTGCTTTAAGTTAAATTGGTTAATAATAGATAACTATTACAGCATTTTCTTAAATTGATAGAAGGCCGTTTTCAAAGGTGAATATTACCAAAGGAGTAACAGATGAATAAGAATGTTTTCATTACTCCTCAACAATACGATATTATCGCGGGTATTCAACAACAGATCTTAGAAAAACTTGCTAATAATGATCCTACTACGGATATTTTAAATTCTCTTTGTCTTTTAGCTGAGAGCTTGTTGCCTAATGCTGTAGCTTCTATCATGGCTGTCGATACTAATGATGGTTTACTCAGCGTTATGTGCGCTCCTTCAATTCCTGCTGTTGGCCGCCAAGCACTGGCTAAATTACAACCTGGAGTTGGTGCAGGTTCGTGTGGCAATGCTGTTTTTCATAATGAAGCACAATATGTGCAAAATACTTTTGAAGACCCTCGCTGGGATAATTTACGCCAAATCGCATATGATTTTAATATTTGTGCCTGTTGGTCAATGCCAGTCAGCAATGAGCATAAAAAAGTGATAGGTACTTTTGCTCTATCCTCATTTGAGCACAGAGCTCCTGCCTTATTTCATAAGAAACTACTTGATACTTGTTCTTCTATTGTGAGTATTGTTTTAAAGTCTGAACAGAGTAAAAAACGTTTAGTCTTACTGTCTACTGCACTTAATAATGCAGCAGAGGGTGTAGTGATTACAGATAAAAATAATCATATATTAGAAGTAAATCCTGCGTTTGAAGCAATATATGGTCTTAACGAAAGTGATGTTGTAGGGAAAAACCCTAACTTCTTATCTTCTGGTCAGCATGACCAAGCATTTTATCAACAATTATGGCATAAACTAATAACTACAGATCAATGGTGTGGAGAAATAACTAATAAGCACCAAAATGGGCAATTAATCACTCAATGGATGAGTATTACAGTTATTAGAGATGAACAAGATGAAATACAAAATTATTTGTCAATATTTAGTGATCTCACCGAGCTAAAATCAGCGCAAAAACGTATTGTTGATATGGCTTTTTATGATTCAATAACGCAGTTACGTAATAAAAACTATCTTGAGCAGAAAATAAAAGATCATGATCAAGAATATACGTTACTACTTCTTAATATAAATAACTTTAGTTATATCAATACAGCATACGGCTTTAATATAGGCGATAAAATATTAACGGTAATTGCTAATACGTTAGTTAGCAATTTTACAACACATGAAACTTTCAGGCTTAACTCAGATGAGTTTGGTTTACTCTTTGAAGGTAAAATTAATATTGCTGATCAGGTAAAAGCTATTCAACAATACTTTTATCATACGCTGATAACAGTTGATGACATTTCACTCCATATTGCTTTTACCTATGGTGCGGCACATGGTTGGGATAATTTATTACGTAATTGTGCATTAGCGCTAAAACAGGCAAAAAGTTTAGGGAAAAATCGCTATCACGTCTTTGATATTGAAAAAGATTTTGTAGATGATTCAACACGGAAAGAGTTTGTTGTTAGTAATAGTTTAGTGCATTCTGCATTAGAACTTGATCAACTTACACCATATTTTCAGGGTATATACGATAATAAAAATCAAAAAATATTAAAATTTGAAGTGCTCGCTCGAATTGTAAAAGGTGATGAAGTTATCTCACCGTATCACTTTTTAGATACGGCAAAGCTGTCAGGTTTATTGCCTGAAATCACGCGTATGATCATTGATAAAAGCTTTAAAATTATGAGTGAAAATGATTATGACTTCTCATTGAATATTACTGAAGATGATTTAAGCCAAAATTACCTTTTAGCTTATCTAAAGGAGAAATCCACGCAGTACAACATATCCCCACAACGAATAATCTTAGAAATTTTAGAAGGGGTAAGTGCAGCGAGTAAAAAAAATCATATCAAGCAATTAATCGATTTAAAGTCAGATGGTTACTTACTTGCTATAGATGACTTTGGTACAGAATACTCAAATTTTGAACGTATTCTTGAGCTTGATATCGACTACTTAAAAATAGATGCTAAGTACATAAAAAACATTGATGTAAATGAAAAAAGTTATGAAATAACACGAGCAATAGCTTTTTTTGCACACAATGCTAATATTCAATGTGTAGCCGAGTTTGTTCATAGTGAGTCTGTACAAGCGATCATTAAAACGTTAGATATTGATTTCTCACAAGGTTATCATTTTAGTGAGCCATCACCCGTTCCTGTTGAGCTTTAGTTATTAAGTACATTTATTTAACGCCTAACTCTCGTAAACGCTCTAATAAGTAACTTTGTTGAGTATGTTTTTCAGAAAGCTTAACCTCACTGCGTGGATGAAGAAATAAAGGCAGTGAAATTCGTGATCGACTATTTGCTTTGCCACTTGGATTAATCACACGGTGTGTTGTTGAAGGGAAATAGCCAGCAGAAGCCTCTTGTAACATATCTCCAATATTGATGATTAAATTACCAAAATCACTCGGTACATCTAACCATGTACCATCCTGCTTCTTTACTTGTAAACCAGCTTCATTTGATGCGGGTAATATTGTCAGTAAATTAATATCTTCATGAGCTGCGGCCCTAACAGCTCCTACTTCTTCTTTTCCTGTTATGGGGGGATAATGCAAAACACGCAATAGCGTATTAGGTGTTCCTTCAATCATGTTAGATAAGGGCTCAGAATAATTCTGCGCAACCCTTTCAGGACTATACTTTTCAACCCAACCTAATAGTTCATGAGCTAAATTTGATGCTAATTGATAGTAATTAAGAATGTCAGGTTTCAAGGCTTTTGGAATACGCCCCCACGGATAAATATGATAATACTCTTTAATATCTTTGAATGAATGATTTTTAGCTATTTCAGATATTTCAGGAGAAAAGTATCCATCTTGTTTTTCAGGATCAAAAGCAAAAGCATGCTTTTCTGAACTGTTAAAAAAAGTTTGCCAATCTTGATAAATAGCGTTAACCAATGATTGTTGAATAGGGTGGTTACTTAATATAGCAAACCCGGTTTCTTTTAAACTTTTAACAAAGCACTGGGGAGCATCTTTTGAAGTATAATCGACAATAGGTAGTGACATGGGGTACTCATTAAGGAATGTATGATGTTATAGATTGTAATGGCTTTTTTTTGCTATTCAAGTTAGATAATAAAAAGCTACTGCGCCTCGAACTTTGTTATATACTGTTGCCATTATTTACCATAAATTTTAATAATTAAGTGATTTTCGATATGAAATATACACCGTTTTTAGTAGCTTGCATGGCCGCAGCATTAACTGGTTGTTCAAGCAATGACAATATTTGTGAAGACATAACTTTAGCTTCAGAACAAATTCAACAATGCCAAATATTACACCGTCAAATAATAAATGCTAAAGGTAAACCGATAATTCGCACAGAACTAGAACGTAGATACCAACAGGACTGTATTGATATTCGCTACTACCGAGATGAAAAGCAACAGGCAATATGTGGCAATAAACACCGTGTAAAAGAAATTATAAAAAGCGCAAAGCAGGAAGCAAGTAATAATTAATTTAGCCGTTAATTTTTCTACAAAAGCTTATTATGTTAGGTTAGTACTTATAAAGTGGTAATTAGACTATCCTCTATAAATAACGATAGTGACTTTTAAAACATAAATGACACCTGAGTTGATAAATCAACTATCTGTGCTAATGAAGAGCAGGGAAGTAATGCAGACTGAAACTGATAAAACGGTAGAAGTAAATAAATCTGATGAGTTAATATTGCTACAAGAGCAATATAAAAACTTGCAAGGACGCTATACTGCGTTGTTTCGTCTTAATCAGTTATCACAAGAGTGTGAAGACCTAAACGATTTTTATCCGCAAGTACATCGTACTATTGCTTCTTTAATGACGGCAAATAATTTCTTCATTGTTAATTATGATCAAACCTTCTCGACCCTAGAGTTTGTTTATTATGTAGATGAAAAAGATAAAAAACCTGAAGGCATTATCGATTACAGTTCTTTTTCAGGCTCTTTAACTAACCTTGTTATTGAGTCGATGCAGCCATTATTGATTACCCCAGAACTAGAAAGGCAATTAGCCGAAAATAATAAGGTTAAGATTTTTGGCACAACAGGAACTGATTGGCTAGGTGTTCCTTTAATGCATAATGATTTCGTTATCGGCGTTATGGTGGTGCAAAGTTACAGTGAAACACTTCGTTATACCGAACAAGATTTAAGCTTACTTACTTTTGCTGCTCAGCATGTGGTAGGCGCTATGATGCGTTTGCAAGATAAAGAGCGTTTAACTAGCGCGGTACATGCTAGAACGCAAGAATTAATGATGCAAATTCGTGAGCGTGATAAGTCTGAGTTATTACAAGAATCCTTGTATCGCATATCAGAGTTAGCAAATGATGCGAGTTTTAATATTAATATTTTCTATTCGAAAGTACATAATATTATCGGGCAATTAATTCATGCAAAAAACTTCTCAATTGCAAAGTATGATAAAACAAATGGCAAAATTGAATATGTTTACGTAGTTGATGAAGACTCAAGCCAACCAGATGACTTTTTTGAAAAGCAAAAAAAACCTGATTATTACTCTACATTGGTTATAAACCAGCAAAAAACTATTTTGTTAAGTAAGGGTGATATGAGAACCTTATTTGAAGCTGGGCATACTGTAGAGCCTGCTTCTGGTGAGTATTCTTGGTTGGGTGTTCCTTTGGTTTACTCAGGGCAGTTATTAGGTTTAATGGTTCTTAAAAGCTATAGCAGTTTAACTACCTATTCACAGCAAGACAGTGAGCTTTTGAATTTTGTTTCTAATCATATTTCTGCTTCAATAAAACGACGTGAAGCTTCTGAAATAGAAAGAGAAAGTCATGAACGGTTAGAACAGCAAGTTAAGCTTAGAACTTTAGCCTTAGAAGAAGAAATTGTTCAACGGAAACAAGTTGAGAAACAACTTAAACATACTGCATCGCATGATAGTTTAACAGGTCTACCTAATAGAACCGTTTTTCTTAACTTATTAAATCATGCTATAGCATGTAATCAGCGTAAGCCTGAATTATCATTTGCTATTCTCTTTCTGGATTTAGATCGTTTTAAAATAGTAAATGACAGCCTAGGTCATCATGCTGGTGATACGCTTTTAAAACTAATTGCTAGAGAGTTAACAACTATTGTTCGTAGCAAAGATACCGTTGCCCGATTAGGAGGTGATGAGTTTGTTATTTTGATAGAAGACCTTGATAACAACAATGAAGCCTTTGAAGTTGCTCAGCGGATAACTGACTTTTTACAGCAACCATTCACAATTGATAATCAGCTTGTATTTACCGGAACAAGTATTGGTATATTATTTAGTGATGTTCGTTACAGCAATGCAGATACTATGCTTCGAGATGCTGATACTGCTATGTATCACGCTAAAGATAATGGTAAAGGGCGTTATGAAGTATTTGATGCCAGTATGCATCAAAGGGTACAAAATGCATTGTCTTTAGAGGCAGATATTAGAGAAGCTATTGAATGGCAAGAATTTATACCATTTTATCAACCTATAATTCAGTTAGAAAATGAATCTTTGAAAGGCTTTGAAGCATTAGCTCGTTGGCAAAGTAATAAACGAGGGTTTGTTTTTCCTAATGACTTTATTCCGTTGGCAGAAGAGACTAATTTAGTTCAAGCAATAGATTTACAGATTGTGAAAAAAGCCTGTGAGCAATTAAAAACTTGGCAGGAAAAGTTATTAAGAGAAGATCTTTATGTGAGCTGTAATTTATTTTGTAGCCAATTCTTTAATGCATCATTGCCAGATGATATTGAAAAAATATTAATAAACACTGGTTTAAAGCCAGAGCATTTACGGGTAGAACTAACAGAAAGAGCATTATTAGAAAATACAGGTATTGTATTAACTAACATGAAAGCTTTAAAACGTTTGGGTGTGAAAATATTACTGGATGATTTTGGTACAGGTTATTCAAGTTTAAGTTACTTACATCGCTTCCCTATTGATGTATTAAAAATAGATCGATCTTTTATTACCAATGTACATGAACATGAAAATAATAAAGCCATTATAAAAACTATTATCGATTTAGCAGCCAACTTAAATATGGTAACGGTTGGAGAAGGTATTGAAAATAGTGAAGATGCACTATTATTACAAAAAATGGATTGCTTATACGGTCAGGGCTATTATTATGCCAAGCCTATGCAAGCAAGTGATATGGAGCAATATATTATTGCTAAAAGCACTTAATCTAATAGTGAGCTAGTTTTTGAATTCAGCGATAGTTACTGTTGTTTCTACACGTTTTCCTTGACGGTAAACTTTGAATATTAATGGTGTGTTGGGGGCTTCTGCAATAATATCTAATGCTTGTGTAATACTGTTAATAGGTTGGCCTGCAATTTCATAAATAACATCACCTACTTTTAGATTGCCCTTATCAGCTGGGCTATTAGGTGTGACCGACTCAACTTCAAAGCCCTTTAAATCAGCAAAATAGTGTTCAGCAGATATCCCTAACCAGCCACGAATCACCATGCCATTCTCAATTAACTGATACATCACTTTCGCTGCTAACTGATAGGGCACGGCAAAGAAAATACCTTGAATATTTTGCTGAGGATTGGCACTTGATTGAGAAAACTTACGAGAATTAATTCCTACAAGTACTCCGTTACTATTAATAAGAGCGCCACCTGAATTGCCATCATTAATTGCAGCATCCATTTGTAAGAAGTTTAAATAGTTAGTATTACTTAAGCCGCTACGACCTGTTGCGCTAATAATGCCTTGAGTAACTGTTTGTCCTAGATTTAGTGGGTTACCAATAGCTAAAACAATATCGCCAACTAATGACTGTTGGTGAATATTTTGAGGAATAACAGGAAGGTTTGTTTGATCAACTTTTAATACAGCTAAATCGGTTATTTTATCAAAGCCTATTAACTCTGCATGAAACTCTTGACCACTTTGCAGTAATACCTTAATAAGATCAGCATTTTGAATTACATGCATATTAGTCAAAATATAACCATTGCTATCCATGATTACACCTGAGCCTAATCGAGTAGATTTGATTGCTCGTTGACCATAGTTGGGGCTTGACTGTATAGCTTCAGAATAAATATTAACAACGGCAGGGCTAGCTAAACTGACAGCCTTAGCATAAGACAACGCTTGAGGGGCTTGTCTTTCTTTATTAAATAACTGTTTAAAAAAGCTATTATCATTTAATCCAGGGACTAATAACAACAGAGCAACTGCAAATAAAACGCCATAACTGATAGAATTTACAATATACTTTAATGCAGACTTTAGCTTCAAAAGGGGATACTCGATGAAATATTATTTTTATAGTTTGTTTGAGTTTAACACAAAATATAATTGTAGCTAAAAAAAAAGACTGATTTAGAAAATCAGTCTTTATTGAATTTATTAATTAGATGCTGGGCTCTATTATTTTTATAAAACTCAGCTAGTTATTTTATATTTTAATACTATCGTACCATTAAATATTGTGAGTAATTGTCACGAATAATATTAAGAGCAAAAACACCTTTTCTATCTTTTAGGTAATTACGTAGCTCTGCAATATTATTGATGCGAGTGCGGTTGATTGCAGTAAGTAAGTCCCCTTGTTTTAAGCCTATACGATGTGCGGGTGAATTTTCTGCAACATTAGTAATAATAACGCCTGAGTTATTATTGTTCTCTAGCTTTGCACCTTCAAACATACGATGAATATTAGCTGCGGCCACATTACTTGCTTTTGATTGTTTTAACTTAACGCTAAGATCTTTTTCTTTTCCATTACGAATTATTGTTAAATTAACTTTTTTACCTGCGCCAATAGAGCCTATTTTTGCGCGTAATTCGTGGAATGTTTTCACTGATTTACCATTAACCTTAGTAATAACATCACCAGGTTTTATCCCTGCCTCATCAGCAGCTGAATCAGGCATTACTTGTTCAATAAAGCCACCTTTATTGGTTTTTAACTCCATCGCTTTTGCTAAGTCACTATTTACACTGCGGCCTGAAACACCCAGTATTCCACGATGAACTTCACCAAATTCAATGATTTGCTTGACTAAGTTATGCATCATATTGCTTGGAATGGCAAAGCCGATACCAACATTACCGCCATTAGGTCCTAAAATAGCTGTATTAATACCAATGAGTTCCCCACGTAAGTTTACTAAAGCACCACCTGAGTTACCGCTGTTAATAGCAGCATCGGTCTGAATAAAGTCTTCATAGTTTTCAATGTCTAAGCCACTACGACCTAATGCACTAACAATACCTGATGTTACCGTTTGTCCAAGACCAAAAGGACTACCGATAGCTACCGTGAAATCCCCAACACGCAGTTTATCAGAGTCAGAAATGACAATTTCAGTTAAATTATCGGCGTCAATTTGTAGTAGCGCAATATCACTGTCAGCATCTGAACCTAGTTTTTTTGCTTCGATTTGACGGCCATCTTTGAGTGTAATAGTGATTTCATCAGCTTGTTCAATTACATGGTTATTAGTAACAATGTAACCTTCTTTAGCATCAATAATTACGCCAGAACCTAAACCTCTAAAAGGGCGTTGTTGTGTTTGATTTGGATTTCTATTTTGTTGACCAAAAAAACGAAATATCTCAGGAATATTTTGTTTTACTTTATGTGTACCTTTGACGGAGATGCTAACAACAGCTGGAGTAGACTTTTCAAGCATGGGTGCAAGACTTGGCATAGTTTGACCTTCAACACTTGAAGGCCAAATTGCAAATGCGTGAGCAGTTGGTGCAATAAATGAACTGGAGAGTAAAACAGCACCAAGAATAGCGGAAAGCGGAATAATAGACGACTTTTTCATATGGAGTAATTATCCTTAAAACGTTAATGTTAAATAGATAGACTTGAGTATATGAATTAAGTTCGTAAATGGCTTTCCGCTATTTGTAACACTTTATTTCGAATGAGTTTGGTGGTTAAACATTTGAAGTTTGTTTTTGTTTGCTATCAGCGAATAGTCCACTTGCTTCACCAGAGTAATCTAATGGTGCTTCTGTTACAGCATCACTATTATCAGTTCTTTTAGGGTGTCTTAATTCAGCAGTTTGAGCTAATTGGTCTTGAGTTTCTTGTGAGAAAAAAGGCATTGCATCAGAATCATTAGTACTCGCATGCTTTAACAGTTGCGTGCTTTCTTGCATTTGTTTCATTGCTGTTTGGCAGGTGGTATTCATTTGTTCTAATAACTTTGCAGAGCTTTCAAGATGCTCAGATACATCAAGTTTATACTGATTTAATGCAGCTTCGCTTTTGCTTGCTTTTTTAGCTAATCTTCGTTGTTCTTGGTTAGAAGAAGATAAAAAGTGATTAGCAATAAACCCAATAATGGTGCCGACAATGAAAACAACTAATGCGGTTACTTCGGTCATAAGATTACCTTAAATAGAGATAGAAATATAAATAATGAATAATTCAATGTTAAATATAACGGTGTTATGGTTTACAATAATATCTTGCTAGCGTTTTTATTTATAGCTTTAACTTGCCCATATTAAAAAAATATTGGCAATTTCTTTTTTTCAGGCCATTAATGTTCAAATAATCATGATTAAACTTTCTCCAATAGAAAAATATCGACAAGATCTACAAAAAGATGACTTTGTATTTGATGCTGCTCAAGAAAATGCAGTGAAACATTTACAGCGTTTATACGAAGAATTACAAATTAAACCTGTGGAAGTCTCTGGTTTTAAAAAAGTTTTGAATCGTTGGAAGAAAGTTTATGAAAAGCCTGAAGCTAACCCTGTTAAAGGAATATATTTTTGGGGAGGTGTTGGGCGAGGTAAAACGTATTTAGTTGATACTTTTTATGATTGTTTACCTTTTGAAAATAAAATGCGCGTCCATTTTCACCGTTTTATGCATCGTGTACATCAAGAGCTTAAAGGGTTAACAGGACAGTCTGATCCGCTAAAAATTATCGCTAAAAAGTTTGCCAGTGAAACTCGAATTATTTGTTTTGATGAGTTTTTTGTTTCAGATATCACAGATGCAATGATTTTAGGCTCGTTATTTGAAGAGTTATTCTTCCATAATGTTACCTTAGTGGCGACATCTAATATTATACCTAATGAACTCTACCGTAATGGTTTACAAAGAGAACGCTTTCTACCTGCAATTAAGTTGATTAATGAACATACAGACATTGTTAATGTTGATAGCGGTGTTGATTATCGACTACGTACTTTAGAACAAGCAGAAATTTTTCATTACCCACTTGATAAACAAGCGACTGAAAACCTACATCTTTATTTTACTCAGTTATCTTGTGAGCCAGGTAAGTCAAATATAGAGATTGAAATTAATAATCGTCAATTATCTACTGTGTGTGTTTCTGATGGTGTTGTGTATTTTGATTTTTCTGTATTGTGTGAAAGTGCAAGAAGTCAAAGTGACTATATGGAAATAAGTCAGCTATACCATACGGTATTAATGTCTAACGTGAAACAAATGGGACGTGAAAGTGATGATAGTACACGTCGATTTATCGCATTAGTAGATGAGTTCTATGAGCGTAATGTGAAACTTATTATGTCAGCTGAATATCCTCTTGAAGAGTTGTACTCAGGTGGCAACTTAGCATTTGAGTTTAAGCGATGCTTGAGTCGCTTACAGGAAATGCAGTCACATGATTATTTAGCAAGTGAACATTTACCGTAAATAATATGTGAAACTAAGTAGTAGCGAATCGTAATGTTCACTACTACTTTTTTGATTAATACATTAACGTATAAAGTTTACGTCTAAACTTACTTGCAATAGCATCGCCATCAGGTAATGCCTTTAATACATCCACAAACAACTCTTTACTCTTTTCTTTTGTTTCTGCATCACCGCTTTGAATTAAGCGAAATAAAAGAGTTAATGCTTCTTCATGACGATTCACTTGACTGTACTGCGCTGCTAATTGATGCTTTATTTCTACATCATTTGGGTTACTTGCAAGTTGCGCTTCTAATGCTTGTATTTCTGGTGAGTTAGCCGCTTGAGTTGCTAGTTCAAGCTTAGCGAGCAGAGCTTGATAATAACTATCTTGATCAACCATCATTATTGTATCAAGCAGCCCTTGTGCTTCATCAGTATTTCCGGTTTGGATATCAACATCGATTAACACAAGCTTAATATCAGCACGTTCAGGATCAAGTTCATATGCTTGATTTATAGCGCTTTGTGCTTCAGCTAACTTATTTTCTGTTAATGCTTTTTGTGCTTGCGCAAGTAATAAATCTTGCGCTTTAGGTAAATGCTTATCTAAAAAAGTTGAAATGGTTTCGTCTGTTTGTGGTCCTGAAATGCCATCAAGCGGTTGTCCATCTTTAACTAAAATTGCTGTTGGTAAACCTTGGATTGAAAACTGCTGCGCTATTTGTTGTTGGCTTTGACAGTCAAGTGAAGCCATTAGCATTTGTTCATTAAATGGCTCTACTCTTTGTGCCAAAGCATCTCTTAAGGCCACACTCTCTGGTATTTGTTCTGCCCAAAAAGCCACTAAAACAAGTCTGCTTTTCGACTCTTCTAGTATTACTTGTTGGAAGTTTTCTAAATTAATTGCAATCATATTTGAGCTCATAGTATGTCTAGAATAATGAATTTTAGTCTTGGTTGAATTAGGCTAATAAAAACCACAGTAAGCCAAAACCTAAGATTAAACGGTAAACAACAAAAGGCATCATGCCTAGCTTATTTAAAAGAATAAGGAAGTAATGAATACAAGCATAAGCACTGACAAAGGCCAGTAGACTACCTAGCCCAATAGCTTGCCAGTCAACACCTTCTGTTGATAACACTAATTTAAGCGTTAAATAACTACCAGCCATAGCGATAGCTGGAATAGATAAAAGAAACGAAAAGCGTGCTGCGTTATCTCTACTTAGCCCAAGCATTAAGCCAATAGTCATGGTGATACCTGAACGTGAAGTGCCGGGTATTAATGCGATGGCCTGTGCTAAACCAATTAGCATAGCGCCTTTAATGCCCAGTTTTTTTAAGGGTTTATTTTCAGTTCTATGGCCCGCTTTTACATCGGCAAACCCTAGCAAAAAACCAAATAACAAAGTTGTTGCGGCTATTACCAAAGCAGAGCGTAAATGTTCTTCAATAAAATCTTTACCAAATAAACCGAACAAACCTGCTGGAATAGTAGCAAAAATTATCCACCAAGCTAATTTACCATCAAAAGATGGGGTGTTTTTTTGCGGGCCAATATTGATTGTACCTAGCCAAGCAACAGACATAGCGCCTAACTCTTTTCTAAAATAGAGCATCACCGCTAATAAAGTACCTACATGTACAGCAACATCAAAAGCGAGTCCTTGATCTTGCCAACCTAACAATTGCGACGGCAATATTAAATGAGCAGAGCTTGATACAGGTAAAAACTCTGTTAAGCCCTGCAGCAATGCTAAAATTATAATTTCTAAAGTGCTCATTAAATTGTTCTCAGTTTTATAGTCGTTAAAAAAGTTTAATCTGAAATAATTAAGATCTGCGATAGCAAAATATTTGTTTTAAGAAAGTAGGAGCTTTTTCGTTTGTACTATTTAGCTTCTACTCTTTTACCAGCAATTATCAACAATTTTCAGTTGTTGATGTGCTTTATCATAGTTTCTCCAAAGCGTTTCATAATCCTGCTTTATAATAGGGTGTATTAATTGTGGAGCAACTTCACTTAATGGCCATAGGACAAATGCATTTTTATCTATTTCATTTCGGGGTAATTGTGCTGGCGAATCAATAATTAAATCATCATAAAGTAATAAGTCGAGATCTAAAGTACGTGGACTAAACTTTTTAGCGTCACGAGTGCGACCGTAATTGTATTCAATATCACGTAATTTATAAGCTACTTGTTCAACCGTTTGTGATGTTTCAATGCCAACAACCATATTAAAAAAAGCATTACCACTAAAACCAACTGCTTCGCTTTCAAATAACGATGAAAGTATTAACTCTTCGAGAGTTAAATTAAACGCGCTAGCAAGTGCACAGAGACCTTTCTTAATATGGTACTCACGCTCAACATTACTGCCTAATGAAATATAAATAGTAGCCATTAATTTGGCTTAGTTTGATTAAGTTGGCCGCGTTCAATTTCTACACCAACGGTTGCTGCATTATGAACAGCACCAGGTTTCCCTATGGTTAACTTTAGCCAAGGAATATGAAATTCAGCCATTAAAAAGGCAGCCATACGCTCAGCTAATGTTTCTAACAAATCTACAGGATTATCATTGGCGAAGGTTTCAATCACGGTAGAAATTTCAGCATAATCTAACGTTTTTGCTAGTTCATCATTTTCAGCAGCTTTAGCTGTATCCCATGCCATCGCAACATCAATAACTAAGGTTTGCTTTATTTCTTTTTCCCACTGAAAAAAGCCAATAGTTGTTTGAATATGCAAACCTTTAATAAAAACTTTATCCATGAATTGTCCGTTAAGTTATCTTTTTAGGGAATTGTTTTAAAATAAAAGCTGAGTTTACCTGCGCAGGTGTAGAAAAACTAGCAGATAACAAGATAGAATGTCGAATAATGTTAATTTTTTGATAAATTTAGATTGCCATGTTGCTATTAACACTTGCTATGATTATTGCGGCCTATTTAATAGGTTCAATTTCAAGTGCCATTTTAATTTGCAAAATGCTGGGGCTACCAGATCCTCGAACGACTGGATCGCGCAATCCTGGAGCAACTAACGTTTTAAGAATTAGTAATAAGCTAACAGCCGCAACGGTATTGTTTTTAGATGTTTTAAAAGGAACTATACCCGTTTGGGGAGCTTATTTTTTATATGCACATTTTTTAGAAAAAGAACCTTTATATCTTGGTTTTATCGGTGTTGCTGCCTGTTTAGGGCATATGTACCCATTATTTTTTAATTTTCAAGGTGGCAAAGCAGTGGCAACAGCGTTAGGTACGTTATTACCTATAGGTCTTGCTTTAGGCGCTTTACTCATTATTACGTGGACAGCTGTCGTTAAATGGACAAAATATTCAAGTCTTGCAGCAATTGTTACCGTTTCAATGGCACCTTTATATGTGTATTTCTTAAAACCACTCTATGTTTATCCCACCCTCATGTTGAGCGCGTTAATTATTTTTCGTCATAAAGATAATATTATCCGTTTACTCAAAGGCACAGAAAGTAAAATTACCACTAAAATTAACTACCCATAAATGGATATCAGCACATTAGGAACAACATGAAAAAATTATTTAGACCATTATTTATAAATTTATTGGTTGTGGTTTTAGCCCAAAACTCTGTGTTTGCAATGGAATTCCCGCCTGCTAATGTTAATGTTGATAGAGCAAGAATGACTGAGCTATCACCAGTTGTTTCAGTATCTGGTACTGTGGTTAGCCAAAACGATTCTAATATTGCCGCTGAAATTTCAGGACGATTAATCAGTTTATCTGCAATTGGAACTCATGTGGTAAAAGGCGATGTTATTGCATTAATTGATGATAAAAAAATACAAATTGCATTGAGAGAAGCACAAGCTAATGTGCTTAATAGTGAAGCTAGATTACGCTTTCTTAAAAGTGAAGTGGTAAGAAAAAAGCAATTATTTAAACAAAAGTTGTCACCTGAAAGTGAATTAGATGAAACTACCTCTGACCGTGATATTGCCCAAGGTAATGTAGCTGTAGCTCAAGCTAGATTAGATAAAATAAAACAAGATCTTACTTATACAAAATTAAAAGCGCCTTTTTCTGGTATTGTCACGCAACGTATCGCTAATCTTGGTGAATATGTTGAAAATGGTAGTGCGATAATTCGGTTAGTAGAGATTGCAAACAGTGAAGCGAGTGTTTTTGTTCCTATTGTTGCTTTTAAGTTTTTACAAAAAGCTGAACAACTGCTTGTTGAATCGCCATTGGGATCAGGTTATGCAAAAATTAAAGCGCTGGTGCCGGTAGCAGATGCTCGCTCACATTTAATGGAAGTACGCTTAGATATGTCAACGTTTGATTGGCCTATTGGTTTGAATTTTAAAACACAAGTGGCGAGTGGTCCAAGTAAAAGGCTACTTGCGGTACCACGTGATGCTTTGGTGCTTCGCCGTGGAGGTACTAGTGTGTTTCGTGTTAATGAAAGCGAAAAAGGAAAACTGACAGAAAGAATTTCAGTAAATGTTGGTGCCGGCATGGGAGGGTTAGTCGCAGTGACTAGTACTGATTATAATAAAACTATTCAAGCAGATGACCTCATTGTTATTCGCGGTGCTGAACGTTTACGTGGTGGTGAAAGTGTTGTAATCAAAAAGAATAACCACGAACTTGTTACCCATGCTAGAAATACTAAGAAAATAATCGCTGGTGATGTAGGTAACCAGCAATGAATTTAACGGTCTCAGCTCTTAAAAATCCAACGGCGGTTATTGTTGCTATTTTATTAGTCGCCTTATTTGGTGTTATTAGTGTATTTCAACTGCCTATTCAATTAACGCCTGATATTAGCAAACCTGAAATTATTATTTCTACTGATTGGCGTTCGGCTGCACCAGAAGAAATTGAAGCAGAGATAGTAGAGCGACAAGAAGATGTGCTTAAAGGTCTACAAGGACTTGAGTCACTGGTTTCATCGTCGAGCCAAGAGCAAGGTGAAATTACCCTACGCTATCGCACAGGGATTAATTTAGAACGTGCACTTATCGATGTTATGAGTGCGTTAAATCAAGTGCCTAATTATCCTGCCGATGCAACAGAGCCAGTAATCTCAGTAGGCGGTAATAGAACATTCACCGCTATTGCTTGGTTTGCACTAAAACCCTTACCGGGTAATGACCGTGATATTGTTAGCTACCAAGACTATGTTGAAGAAGTCATTCAAACAAGAGTTGAACGTGTAGCAGGTATCTCAAAAACAAATGCTTTTGGCGGTTTATCTTCTGAATTAAGAATTACCTTTGATCCCTATAAAGCAGCAGAACTTGGACTTAATATCCCAACGTTAGCATCAACACTGGCAAATAACAGTGATAGCTCTGGCGGCTTCAATGAAGTTGGTCGAAGAAAATATACTTTACGCTTTTCTGGCAAATATGGTGAAGAGCAGTTAGCAGAAATGGTGCTTGATTGGCGAGATGGTCAACCAATTTTACTGAGAGACGTTGCTAAAGTAGAGCTTAGCTTGGAAGATAGGGTAGGTATTTTAACCTTAGATGGTGATCCTGCTATCGCAATGAATGCTCAGGCCGAGCAAGGGGTTAATGTTATTGCGGTGATGAAAGAGCTTAAAGCTGCAATGAAAGAGTTAAATGCAGGGCCATTGAAACGAGCTGGCCTTGAAATGATTCAAATGTCTGATGAAACTATATACATCAATCGCTCAATGAACTTAGTTCGTAATAACTTACTTATGGGCATCGGTCTAGCTATTATTGTTTTATGGTGGTTTTTGAGAAAGTTTCGTGCAACATTAATCGTTGCGCTAGCAATACCCATTTCATTAGTTGTTACCCTTGTTGTTATGTTTGTGACAGGCCGAACGTTAAATATTATTTCGATGGCAGGTTTAGCTTTTGCTGTGGGTATGGTGCTTGATGCAGCGATTGTGGTTTTAGAAAATATTGTTCGATTACGTGAAAAAGGGGAGAACCCAGAAAAAGCTGCGTTGAAAGGAGCTACCCAAGTGTGGGGAGCATTAATTGCCTCAACCATTACAACGGTGGCTATTTTTCTACCTATTGCTTTTTTAGACGCGGTTTCTGGGCAATTATTTGCTGACTTAGCTATCACTATTGCTGTTGCTATTGTTGCTTCATTAATTATTGCTGTAACTGTTTTACCTACAGCAGCGCGTAAATTATTAACAGAAGTTAGTGCTACAGATCCTCATGCACATTGGTGGCGTAATATCACTAAGGGCATTATGTGCATAACAGGCACACCAACAAAACGCTTTGCTTGGGTATTTGGTTTGATGTTGCTTTCATTTGCAGGGAGTTGGGCATTATTTCCTAAAATTGACTATCTACCTAAAGGTAACCAAAATCAGTTTCAAGCATTTTTGCTACCGCCACCAGGATTAAGCTATCCGGCTGCTCGTTTTGAAATGAGTGATAAAATTAATAACCGTATTAAGCCGTACTTAACTGGAGAAAAGGAACCTAAAATTGCACATACGTGGATGGGTTTTTTTGGTAGCTTTGGTTTTATGGGAGGTCGTACGGAAAATGCTGATGATATTGGTGAAATTGTTAATATTATTAACAATGAGTTTTTACAAGGTTTTCCCGACACCTTGGCATTTGCTTCACAATCTGAAATCTTTAGAAACTTAGGTGGTGGGCGACGTATTGATGTCGATATTCAAGGAAATGATGTTGATATATTGCTACAAGCTGCACAAGCAGGTTATGGTGCTATAAGCCAAGCCTTACCGGGTGGACAAATCCAACCGACTCCGGGACTTACGCTCGCAGAGCCTGAATTACGTATGATTCCAAATGAAAGGCGTATGGCTGAGGCTGGTTGGAACCGCTCACAAGTAGGTGAGATCTCGCGCACACTAGGCACAGGCCTTTATGTAGGTGACTATTTTAATGGTCAAAAGCGGTTAGATGTTTTTTTAAGAGCAACTGATTGGCAATCACCTGAAGAGTTAGCAGCCATTCCCCTCTTTACTCCGAACGCGGATGTGCAACCTGTTGGTGAATTAGTTGATATTGTCAGAACTGCAGGTCCAAGCTCTATTAGGCGGGTTAATCGTCAGCGTACCATTACGCTTGAAGTAACTCCGCCAGATAATTTAAGCTTGGAAGAAGCAATTGAAACCATAAAATTAAACGCTGAACCGGCAATTTTAGCGGTACTTGCAAGTGACAGTGCAAATGAGAGCGGCAGTATTGCTAGTGTAAACTATCGAGGTACAGCTGAAGCATTAACTGAAGCACTAACGAGTATGGGACAGAGCTTTGCCTTAGCATTGATCATTTTATATTTACTAATGGCGGCATTGTTTCGCTCATTTAAAGACAGTATTTTAGTTGTTCTTACTATACCGTTAGCTACTATTGGTGGTATTGGTTTTTTACAATTAACCAATTTAGTTATCTTTCAACCATTAGATTTATTAACTATGATTGGCTTTATTATTCTGCTTGGCTTAGTGGTTAATAATGCTATTTTACTTGTGTATCAAACTCGTGTTGGTGAGGGAGAAGGTCTTTCTAGGCATGATGCAGTTGAGCATGCAGTAAGGATGAGGCTAAGACCTATTTTAATGAGTACCTTAACCAGTATATGCGGTATGTTGCCTTTGCTATTGGTTCCTGGCGCAGGTGCTGAACTATATCGTGGTATTGCAGCGGTTATTGTTGGTGGTATGAGCGTTAGTACTATTTTCACATTAATTTTCTTGCCAAGTTTATTACAGATGGGGAAAAAACAAGCTGTAATGGCTTAGTTTTCTAGTTAATTAATTTACTGATAACACTCATGCTTAAGAAAGTAGTAATAAACCAATTTATTACTACTTTGCATGCAAGTTATTTAATTGAGGGTAAAGACTCTAATGACCAACGTGGATTAGCTTTAAAAGTTAAGTCTGCATCAGTGCCTGCTTTTAATCGCTGTAATCCAGCGTAGGCAATCATGGCGCCATTATCAGTACAAAATTCTGGACGAGGATAAAAAACACTGCCGCCAAGCTTCTTAGTGGTAATTGCTAACTTCTCTCTTAGTGCTGTATTAGCGCTTACACCACCAGCAATAACTAAGCGACTTAAGTTCTCTTGCTTTAATGCACGTTTACATTTTATTGCTAAGGTATCAATTACTGACTGCTGAAAAGCGTGAGCAATATCTGCGTGTGTTTGCTTTAACTCTGTATCAGTTAATTCTGCACATTCTTTTCTAATTAAGGTACTTGCTGCTGTTTTTAAGCCACTAAAACTAAAATCTAGTCCTGGCCTGTCTGTCATAGGGCGTGGTAATTTAAATCGTCCAGCGCTTCCAGACTCAGCCATTTTCGAAAGTGCAGGGCCACCGGGGTAATCTAATCCTAAAAGTTTAGCTGTTTTATCAAATGCTTCTCCTGCCGCATCATCAACAGACTCACCTAATAATTTATATTCGCCAATGTTGTCAACTCGCACCAACATGGTATGGCCACCTGAAACAAGCAAAGCAATAAAAGGAAATTCTGGTACATCGTCTTCTAACATGGGTGCAAGTAAATGACCTTCCATATGATGAACAGGCACAGCAGGCAAATCCCAGCCATAAGCTAAACTTCTGCCAATTGAGCAGCCTACAAGTAATGCTCCTACAAGCCCAGGGCCAGCAGTATAGGCTACGCCATCTAAGTCTTGCGGGGTCAAGTTAGCATCTTTTAATACGGCTTTGATTAATGGAATAGTTTTACGTACATGATCTCTTGAGGCTAGCTCAGGAACAACACCGCCATAATCGGCATGAACAGCAATCTGGCTATAAAGTCTGTGAGCCATAATACCTTTCTCATCATCATAAATGGCAATACCAGTTTCATCACAAGAAGTTTCAATACCCAAAATTCGCATACAATTAAATCCAAAAAAGAAAAGCTAAAAAACGCGAAGATTTTAACCTGTTTGTTTCATCCGTACCAGAGACTTTCTTATTCAAATAGCAATTTAGTCTTTACATTGCTTAGTAGTTAACAGTAAAATACGTCACCCATTTTTGATAGAGCGGGTGTAGACAAGAATTTAGTAAGTTAATATGAACTTTCATTTCGAAGTCCAACACCGATTTATATAGATATATACTAAGGTAAATAAGTACATGCCAGTAATTAAAGTAAGAGAAAACGAACCATTTGACGTAGCATTACGTCGTTTTAAACGTTCATGTGAGAAAGCAGGTATCCTTTCTGAAGTTCGTCGTCGCGAATGTTACGAAAAGCCAACTTGGGAACGTAAACGTAAAAAAGCAGCTGCTGTTAAACGTGCTGCGAAAAAAGTTTCTCGTGAGAATGCTCGTCACATTCGCATGTACTAAATCATTATTTTTTTAATAATGTCCTTAGTAATTCCTAGAGTGTTTTAGATGTCACTTCTAATCCAACTTAAAGATGAAATGAAAAATGCTATGCGTGCCAAAGACAAATGTCGTCTTGGCGTAATTCGTATGGCATTATCTGCGATAAAACAAGCTGAAATAGATCACAACACTGAAGCAACAGATGATAACGTTACTGCAATCTTAACTAAAATGGTTAAGCAGCGTAAAGAGTCTATCAAAATGTTTAGTGAAGGTGGACGTGATGAATTGGCAGCGAAAGAAGCTGAAGAAGTAAGTGCAATTGAGTTCTTCCTTCCACAGCCTTTAACTAACGCAGAAATTAAAGATTTGATTGATAATGCTATTAATGAAACTGGTGCAGCCTCAATGGCAGATATGGGTAAATTAATGGCAGTATTGAAACCTGTATTACAAGGTAGAGCTGACATGGGTGCTGTAAGTAGCCAAGTGAGAGCAGCCTTAAACTAATATAGAGTAAAATATTAATAAAGCCGTAATGACTTAGGTTATTACGGCTTTTTTGTGTAGAATACTTTATTTATGTTTGCTTTAATGACTCTTTTTTTGATGCTTTTTATTCTTACGAGCTTAGCGAGAACAGATAAATTAAGAGCTAATTGATATAATTCACACAGAAAACCTGCGAAATAACGACTCCCTCAAAATGAGGTGAATAGTCACTATTAATTTATCTTTTCAATTAATGAGTTTTTGAACACTATGGCAGGACGTATTCCTCGACAGTTTATAGATGATTTACTTGCACGTTCTGACATAGTTGACGTTGTAGACTCACGCGTACCATTGAAAAAAGCAGGTAAAAACTATCAAGCTTGCTGCCCCTTTCATAATGAAAAATCACCTTCTTTTACCGTAAGCCAAGATAAACAGTTTTATCATTGTTTTGGCTGTGGCGAACATGGTAATGCTATTTCTTTTTTGATGGAATTTGATCGTCTTGATTTTGTTGATGCCATTGAAGAGCTTGCCAATCATTGCGGTGTAGAAGTTGTTCGTGAAGAAAACAATGCAAGCCCAGCAGAGCAACGTCGACAGCAAGAAGTTTATCAGCAAAAGCAAGATGATTATGAATTGATGAGCCAAATTAGCCGTTTTTATCAACAACAATTAAAGGTTGCTACTGATAAAGATGTTGCCGTTAACTATTTAAAAGGACGCGGTTTAAGTGGTGAAGTAGTTAAACGCTTTAATATTGGTTATATCAGTGATGCTTGGGATGGCATGATGAAGACCTACTCACGTAATGGTGCAGCTAATCAACAACTTGTTGATTTAGGTATGGCAATTCAAGGTGATAAAAATAGACCTTATGACCGATTTCGTGGCCGTATTATGTTCCCTATTCACGATAAACGTGGACGAGTAATTGGTTTTGGTGGCCGTGTGCTAGGGGATGAGAAACCTAAATATTTGAACTCTCCAGAAACTCGAATTTATCATAAAGGCCAAGAGTTATATGGCCTATACGAAGCCAAGCAAGCAAATAAAAACCTCACACGTTTAGTTGTTGTTGAAGGCTATATGGATGTGGTGGCGTTAGCACAGCATGGCGTTGATTATGCCGTCGCTTCTTTAGGAACAGCTACCACAACAGAGCAATTAAAAACTATGTTTCGTACTGTCAAAGAAGTCATTTGTTGTTATGACGGTGACAGAGCAGGGCGTGATGCTGCATGGCGCGCCATGGAAAACGCATTGCCATTAATTCGTGATGGTTTTTCATTAAAATTTGTTTTTGTACCCGATGGTGAAGATCCTGACTCACTAATTCGTAAACAAGGGCAACAGGCATTTGAAGGTTTTCTTGATCAAGCAATGCCATTATCTAAGTTTTTATTTGAGCAGCTAATGTTGCAAGTTGATATGAACTCTTTTGAAGGGCGAGCATCATTAGTAGATTCTTTTCAACCGCTATTAGCCAAATTACCTGATAGTGTATTAAAAGATGCCATCATCAATGATGTTGCTAATAATTTTGGTACAGGCAGCGAGCAGTTTCTAACAAAATTTCGTAAAAGTGTCACAGGGTTAGAGACAATTAAAAAGCCGAAAGTGAATACTAAAGTTACACCGGTAAGACTAGCTATTGCATTATTGTTAGAGCATCCCCATATAGTAGAATCATTAGGGGATATTTCTGTTTTACAGCCGTTAACTATTCCAGGTGTTGATTTGTTAATTCAATTATTAACCTTATGCCAGCAAAACCCGAATATAAAAACCGCACAATTACTCGAATATTTTCGTGATACAGAGCAAGGTAAACAACTAGCAAAGCTCATGTGTTGGCAGCATCATATTGAAGCAGATGCCGCGCAAGATGTTTTTCTTGATAGTATTGAAAAGTTACTTAATAATTTTGTTGAACAACGTGCTGAGTTTTTGCTGCAAAAGGCTCGAACGGGTCAAATGTCAGAACAAGAAAAGAAAGAGCTACAAACAATACTCAATGCTTAATGTAGCGTAACGGCTATACTTGATTGAGACAAAGTAGATAATACGTAAAAAGCAGCCACTTTTAGTTAGATTGAAGACTGGAAATAGTACAGAAAACTCGCTATAATTTCCCGCTTTATTTGTGCAGCTTTTGCTATCCAATTTTATAAAATATTGTTGAATAAACCATATTACCAGACATAGGTGGACACTCGTCAATGGAACAAGCCCCTCAATCTAGATTGAAAGATTTAATAACCAAAGGTAAAGAGCAAGGTTATTTAACGTTTGCACAAGTTAACGATCATCTTCCTCAAGATATTATCGATTCCGATCAAGTCGAAGACATTGTTAGTATGATCAACGACATGGGTATTCAAGTATTTGAAAATGCTCCTGATGCTGATACGTTAATGATGAGCGAAGCGAATACCGATGAAGACGCTGCTGAAGCTGCTGCGCAAGCCCTAGCTACAGTAGAAAGTGAAATTGGTCGTACAACTGATCCTGTTCGTATGTATATGCGTGAAATGGGAACGGTTGAATTATTGACGCGTAAAGGCGAAATTGTAATTGCCAAGCGTATTGAAGAAGGGATTAAAGAAGTACAACGTAGTGTTTCTGAATACCCGCCTGCGATAAATTACCTACTTGATATGTGGGATAATTTTGAAACAGAAGAAGCTCGTTTAAGTGATATTATTGTTGGCTTTTTAGACCCAGATGCTGAAGATGACGATATTGCAGCTGCTGCTACTCATGTAGGTTCTGAGTTGTCTAAAGATGATCTGGAAGATGAAGACAGTGATGAGTCAGACGAAGATGAAGAAGAAGAAGATACAGGCCCTGACCCAGAATTAGCCCGTGAAAAATTTGGTGAATTACGTGCAGCGTATGAAAATGCTAATCAAATTATTTCTGCAAAAGGCCGTGGTCATAAAGATGCACAAGACGCAATTGACGTTGTAGCTGAAATATTTAAAGAATTCCGCTTAATTCCTAAGTTGTTTGATAAATTAGTTAAAAACATGCGTAGTGTAATGGACAGATTACGTGTGCAAGAACGTTTAATTATGAAGCACTGTGTTGTTGGCGCAGGCATGCCTAAAACGACGTTTATTAAAATTTTCCCAGGTAATGAAACCTCGAAAGATTGGTTTGAAGCTGAAAAAGCAGCAGGACATAGTTACTCAGCTAGATTGGCTGATGTAGAGTTAGATGTTGAACGTTGTATTTATAAATTAAACTTAATTGAAGAAGAAACCTTTTTAAATATTCATGGCATAAAAGACATCAACCGTCGTATGTCAATTGGCGAAGCGAAAGCTCGCCGTGCTAAAAAAGAAATGGTTGAAGCGAACTTACGTTTAGTTATTTCAATTGCTAAAAAATACACAAACCGTGGTTTACAGTTCTTAGATTTAATCCAAGAAGGTAATATTGGTTTAATGAAAGCGGTTGATAAGTTTGAATACCGTCGTGGTTATAAGTTCTCAACTTATGCAACATGGTGGATACGCCAAGCGATAACACGTTCAATTGCTGACCAAGCACGTACGATTCGTATTCCAGTACATATGATTGAAACTATCAATAAATTGAATCGTGTTTCTCGTCAAATGTTACAAGAAATGGGACGTGAGCCAACACCTGAAGAATTAGCTGAACGCATGATTATGCCTGAAGATAAAATTCGCAAGGTATTGAAAATAGCAAAAGAGCCTATCTCAATGGAAACCCCTATTGGTGATGATGAAGATTCACACTTAGGTGACTTTATTGAAGATGGTAGTGGTGAACTTCCTGTTGACTCAGCAACGTCTGAAAACCTTAAAGGTGCAACACACGAAGTACTTGCAGGTTTAACAGCTCGTGAAGCTAAAGTATTAAGAATGCGTTTTGGTATCGATATGAACACGGATCATACCTTAGAAGAAGTTGGCAAGCAGTTTGATGTAACACGTGAACGTATTCGTCAAATTGAAGCAAAAGCGCTACGTAAATTACGTCATCCATCTCGCTCAGAACAATTAAAAAGTTTCCTTGATGGTGAGTAAAAACTTTGAGTAGATTATAAGAAGAGTAAGTTAGATTTCTAGCTTACTCTTTTTTTTAACCTATTTGTTCAACAAATAAGCTAACGGTAAAGAAAGAGAAAATATTTTTGTTCAGTAGGTGACAACAAAATAAAAAATGCTTATACTGCACGCGCTTTACTGAAGTAGTTATTAAAATTAATTCATAAAGTCAAAATTAGAAAATGCCCCATATAAATGAAAATGGGCCTTTAGCTCAGTTGGTTAGAGCATCCGACTCATAATCGGCAGGTCCGCAGTTCAAGTCTGCGAAGGCCCACCATTTTCACTATCAAAGATGCAATTTGCATCTTTTTTTGTATCTAAACATAGATCTTTTCCTGACACTTCAGTTAATAACTGCCTACTAATGGCATATTTTATTATTATGCGAGTATAACCTTGTAACTCAAGTACCTTCCAATAGTTACTACTCTGCATATTTAGAAAAGTTGTTTATTACATAATCTTTAAATGCTTTTATACGAATCGGCTGATGTTTATCTTGGACATAAACCAAATAAAACGGTGTAGGTTCTACATACCATTTAGTAAATAGTGGCGCCAGTAACCCTTTTTTGACTTCTGCTTTGCAATATAAATCTGGCACTCTAATGATGCCGTGACCTGATATTGCCGAAGAAATCATAACTCTACCATTTTTACAGATTAGACTGCCATCAACCGTAACCTCAGTTCTTCTACCTGTTTTGTCTTTGATGAACACCCAGTTTTTTATGCTTCCGGTGATACACCTGTGATGCATTAACTCGCTAGGTTCATTTGGTTTGCCGTACTTGGCTATATACTTAGGACTCACATAGGTATTGAAATTTATATCTGTTAACTTTCTTGCGATAAGTGCAGAGTCTTGTAATTCGCCCATACGAAAAACAAAATCAAACTCACCTGAGATCAGATCTACTCGTCGACTAGATAAATCTAGTTCAATAGTAATATCAGGGTGTTCATTGATGAAGTCGTTAATGAGAGAGGCTATGATTTCTTCAGCAATAAAGCCGCCAACACAATTGATACGGATATTGCCAGATAAGGTGTCTGCACTATCAAGAACCCGATCAACCGCTTGATATATTCCACTGAGTGAATGTTTACAGCGTTCGTAAAAAGCAGCTCCTTGAGGAGTTAAATGCTGGCTGCGAGTCGTTCTTACCAATAAGCTTACACCAAGACTAGATTCTAATTGAGTAAGCTGTTTGGAAATATGAGATCTTGAACATGCTAATTTTTCTCCCGCTTTTGTAAAGCTTCCTTGCTCAGCAAGAATTACAAAACTTCTGATGTCTGAGAGGTTTATTGGTTTTTTCATATACTATCTTTGTTAACTTATAGTAAACAGAATTGTTTGCTAGCTATTATGTTAACAAGAAATATGAATAGAAGCAGTTAGTTTGTCCGAGAAAAAACATTATTAAAGTGACTAAAATAGTTGCTGTTAGTAATGTTGATGGTTTTTAACTTAAAAAGGGGAAGAGAGTAAAAAATAAATGCACTTTAAATTGTTAACTATTAGTCAACAATGTTGTGAGTGAAGAGTCGTATATCATTAATAATGTTTTCCTTATCATTAACTCAACAAATTTGATTTAATGAAGAGATAAAATATGAAAAGTTTAGTAGTAATTACAGGAGCAAGCTCTGGAATTGGTGAAGAGTTAGCAAAACAAATGAATGCACAAGGTCATCCATTATTATTATTAGCAAGAAGAGTTGATAAACTTGAAGCGCTTGGGCTTGCTAATACTTTATGCATGAAAGTAGATGTAACAGATCAAGCTGCTTTTCATCAGGCAATTAACATTGCTACTGAGCAGTATGGGCCTGTTGATTTATTAGTGAATAATGCAGGCTTAATGTTACTTGGCCAAATAGATGTACAAAATGCAACAGAATGGAAGTCTATGTATGATGTTAACGTATTAGGTTTACTTAACGGCATGCAAGCTGTGTTACCTTCCATGAAACAACGTAATACAGGAACAATTATAAATATTAGTTCAGTAGCAGGAAGAAAAACATTTAGTGACCATGCTGCATATTGTGGAACTAAATTCGCTGTACACGCTATTTCTGAGAATGTAAGAGAAGAAGTTGCTAATCATAATATAAGAATTATAACTATTGCCCCCGGTGCTGTTGAAACAGAATTGTTATCTCACACTACATCAAGTGAGATAATTTCAGGCTATGAAGCTTGGAAAACAGATATGGGAGGTGTTTTGGCACCTATTGATGTTTCGAATGCTATTCTCTATGCATATAACCAACCTCAAAACGTTTGCATTCGTGAAGTTGTGTTGGCGCCAACAAAGCAACAACCCTAGTGAAAATAGATGCTTACTTTATTAATGCATGAAGTTTGAGCACTAACATAAATGATTGATTGAAAAAGCTAACATCAAAAGGTGTTAGCTTTTTTTTTGATTTTTTCTATGTCATCATTAGGTTAAATCAGCATAATCTAGTGTAATAATCTACGTGAGCAAATTAAAGTCTTTAGATCGAATAGATATAACCATTTTAAAAACGCTTCAAGGCAACGGTAGAATTTCTAATGTTGAGCTGGCAAAAATAGTTAACTTGAGTGCTAGTCCTTGTTTGGATCGGGTTAAGCGTTTAGAAAAAGAAGGTTATATTAAGCACTATGGTGCATTTTTAGATGCCAATAAGCTAAATTATGCCATGACTGCTTATATTCAAGTCACACTAGATAGAACAACGTCAGATGTCTTTAAATTATTCAAAGTAGAAGTTGTTAAAATAAAAGAGATAGTTGAATGTAACTTAGTTGCTGGTGGCTATGATTACTTACTAAAGATAAGATTTGCTGACATAGAGTCTTATCGCTTGGTATTAGAGAAAATAGGAGGTTTACCTTCAATTTCCAAAACTCATACTTATATGGTTACAGAACATATAAAAGAAGACAGTGGTATACCTTTTTAATTTTTTGAAAATATAAACTTAGCTGTACCTTACCTTAGTAGATAGGATAAATATCATGATGAATGCGCGTGAATACGCTTTGCAAGCTAACGGTTCTTTTGCTTTACCGGATGCTTGTTTGAAAATAAAAGCTTTAATGGAAGATGAAAGTTCAGGGATTAGTGATTTTGCTGATGTGATTAGTGTTGATCCTTCTATGACCTCAAGGTTATTGCAAATAGCAAACAGTGCAATTTATAGCTTCCCGGGAGAAATTAGTACTATTTCAAGAGCTATCACCATTATAGGTACGCAAGCTATTTATAATATGATGTTAGTTGATGTTACCGCGTCAGCATTTAAGCACTTTGCCAACCAAGCAATAGACCTTAAACGTTTTTGGCGAATGAGCATTTATTGTGGTTTAGTGACTAAAAATCTAGCGATAAAAGCAGGGATAAAAGATATTGAGCGCCTTTTTGTTGCAGGTTTACTGCAAAACTTTGGTGAACTACTTGTTGCTAAAATTACTCCAGAAGTAGCTCAACGCTGTGAAAAATATAACAGTGATAATTTACCTTGGGAGTTACAAGAGCTAGCACTCGGCTATACCTACACTGAGATTTCTGCTGAGCTACTAAAAATCTGGCAACTACCTGAAAAAATTATCATTCCAATTAGACACTTTAACCAAGCACAAAGTAACCAGATTAATAAAGATGTAAAAGTACTCAATTTAGCATCTAGATTAGCATTACTTGATAGTCATGAAGATGAATTTGATTATGATAATGTTATTGATCAATCTCTGTGTAAAAGTTTAGGGTTGAGTAAAGATGATATAGAGCAAGTTGCTGAAATTGCGGCTGCAGATGCTGTTGATATTCTAACGGTAATGAACCCTAAATTGTTTTCTAGGTAGTATTGAATGGTAAAAAGTGGACAAAATTTTGTACACCTTGGGGTTATTAATGCTTTACTGAAAGAAGACAATTTTAGTAAAGCTTGTTAGCATCAAACGATCATCTATAAAAACTATAATAAATAAAAGTGAAGGACGTTTATGAGCGCATCTAGAGAGCATTTTAGCTCACGTATTGGTTTCATTCTTGCTGCTGCAGGCTCTGCTGTAGGTATTGGCAATCTAGTTGGTTTTCCCGTTAATGCGGCAAAAAATGGTGGCGGTGCATTTTTACTTATGTACGCATTGTTTGTTTTTTTGATCTGCTTACCCGTTATGATTGCAGAAATGGCTGTAGGTAGAAAAACAGCAAAAGAACCAGTAGGAGCGTATAAAGATTTAAGTCAGAGAAGTACTTTATGGGGAGCCGCAGGCTTTCTTGGTGTTTTGACCCCTTTTATGATTGCCGTATTTTACATGGTAATAACGGTATGGATTTTTGGTTATATTGCCTTAACTCTAACAGGTAATTTAGATTATTTGGCAAGTGGTAAAGGCTTTGGTGAGTTTATAAATAGCCCGTACTTGTTTGCTGCAATGGCGGTTGTTGCTGGCATTGTTAATTTTATTTTAGTTGCTGGCGTGAAAGATGGTATTGAAAAGGCAGCCAAAATATTAATGCCTACATTGTTTGTTATGCTTATTGTTATGGTTGTTTTTGTTCTTACACTTGATAACTCAATTGCAGGTGTGAAATTTTTCTTAATTCCCGACGTTAGTAAAATTACCCCAAGTGTGATTAATGGTGCATTATCACAAGCTTTCTTTTCTCTGTCTCTGGGCATGGGTATTTTAATTACGTATGGCTCTTATATTAATAATCAAACTAATATTCCTAACTCAGCTAAATTGGTCGCTATTACGGATACAGGTGTTGCCTTTATTGCAGGATTAATGATTTTACCTGCTGTTTTTTCATTTAATCCAAATGTTGATCCAAATGAATTAAGTGATAGCTCCGTTTCATTAATTTTTACGTTTTTACCAAAAATATTTTTGGCATTACAAACTTCTGTTGGCTACGTTGGCGCAAGTGGCATTGCTGCTTTCTTCTTTTTATTAATATTCTTTGCTGCAATAACTTCGTTAGTTTCTATTCTTGAAGTACCTGTTTCTTATTTAGTGACTGAAAAGAAACACAGTCGTAAAAAAGCATTATCTATTTTATTAATGACAGCAGGCGTATTAACTATATTTGCTTCTGTTTCTTTTGGTATGGTTAGCTTTTTTACTGAGTTCACTTCGTATGCAGGTGGAACTAAGTCCTTTTTTGATGTCGTTTATGATGTGTTTTATGACACCATTTTGCCACTGAATGGGTTTTTGTTATGTATGTTTGTTAGTTATCGCTGGAAGAAAAAGAACTTATCTGAAGAATTGAGTGTTGGTAATGACAGTTATATTGGCTCTTGGGTAGAGAAATATATTAACTTCTCACTAGGTACATTTATCCCAGCTATTGTACTTGCCATATTCATTAATACAGTGGCACAAAAGTTCTTTGCTGTAAGTTTATTTGGGTTTTAATCCGGCTAAAAAACAGTAAATATTTAGAATCAACAAGCGGGTCAATGTTACTATTGACTCGCTTTTTATTTATTATTGATACTCATCCATGATTGACTATATTTCTGCTACAAATTTTACCGATTGCCAACGACTTTTTCACGGGCGAGGACATGCTTATGAAAACTTATCACATGTGAATGTTGATTGGTTATCTCCTGTTATGCTCATTACATTATACCAAGCTGTAGATGAAGCTTGGCTATTAACACAAGCTAAAGCGTTGCAAGGGTTAACTGATGAGTGCAAAAGTGTTCAGGTTCAGCGTAGGTACGATAAATTCTCTCCCACTCAAGTACTCTTAGGTGAAGCTATTGAGCAAACTGTCGTTACCGAAAGTGGTTTGTCTTATCACATTGAACTAGGTAAAGCGCAAAATAGTGGGTTGTTTTTGGATATGAGCAATGGTCGAACATGGGTAAAAGATCATGCTCAAGATAAAAATGTACTGAATTTATTTGCTTATACTTGTGCTTTTTCTGTAGCTGCAACAGCTGGCGGTGCGAGTAAAGTTGTGAACATCGATTTAAGTAAAGCATCCTTAAGTAAAGGTCGTGAGAATCATCAATTAAATCATTTGGCTAAAAGAGATGGTAAAAAAGTTATTTTTGAAGGGTTAGATATTTTCAAATCTAATAGCCGTATTAAAAAATATGGAAAATATGATTTACTTATTTGCGACCCACCTTCATTTCAAAAAGGCAGTGTAAATATTGAACGAGATTATGCGAAAATTATTCGCCGAATCCCTCAATGGATGAATAGCGGAGCTAAGTTGATGTTATGTTTAAACTCCCCTGATCTTGATGAGCAATTTTTATTATCTGAAGTTGAACGTGAATGCCCAGATTGCATTTTTGATATACAACTACAAAACCCTGAAGTGTTTAAAGAGGCGTATAAAGGTAAAGGTTTGAAAGTGCTGATTTTTACTTATCAACCTAGCTAAATGCTCAATAGATCTTATGTACCTTTAATTTTTTATTGAATTAGACGACTCGTATACTGGTTCAACCGGTTGCTTTCTAACTCTATAAAATCGGGCAAACCTTGGTATGCCTGCTTTTGTTTTTCCATTATATTTAAATGTGATTAAGCTGCCTATTTTTGGTGGCTTAATACGCTCTTTATCAGTAAAACCGGAGCCTATTTTAAAAGTAACTCCAGTCATTGTTTTAACTTTAATGGCACCTAATAAGCCTTTATATTTCCCTTTGCCTTCAGTATGAGCAATGACTACTGCTTCCGCGTCTTCATGCGCTTTTAGTTTCATTATATTTGCGGTTCTTCCTACATGGTATCGTGCGTTACCATGATGTAACATTAATCCCTCGCCATTATTTTTTACAACGTTGTTCAATGTATTATTAAGTTGCTCAATTGTTGAAACTTTAAATTGCTTAACCATAGATAAATAGGGTGAATTAGCCTCTTTAACTAACTCTTTCATTGATAAGATTCGCTGCGTAAATGTGCCATGATGTTTAGGAAGGTCGAATATCATAAAGCGAACCTTTTGCCAGCAACTCTCGTCAACCTGAATTTTTCTAACACAAGAAATTGTAGATTGAAATTCACCTCTTTTAATCCATAACTCTCCATCTATTGCACTATCTGGCCAGTCCTTAGTAAACCACTTAGGGCTATGAATTAGGCTTCCTTGACGAGTGACTAGTCGCTTTCCATCCCAGTATCCTCGCATTCCATCAAGCTTTTCAGATAGCCAATATTGGCTAATATTTGTAACAGCGCGATAGCTTATAGCCTGTTGAATTGCAGGCTTTGATAGAGTTTGACTTTGTACTGTTAGAGTAAAAAATATAACTAAAAGAGAAACGAAAAGCTTCATTAGTAACATCCATGTTAAGTCATAAGATTAATCATAGTCTATTTTTTGGTCTAGTATTAAGGCGTATGGAAAACTATTAGCTAATAATTCAAGGATGAATATATGAACTTTATCAAGGTAATATTGTTAATTGCTCTTTTACTTTCAATTACTCCATCAAGTCATGCTAAAAAGCGTTGTAAGGGACTACTGGAAAAACTGCATAATGTACAAGCATTGCAACGTAACGGTTATTCAGTAAAGCGTGCAGCTAGCTTGCGAGCTAAAGAAGATAAAGCACGTGATAAATGGTGGCAGTGCGAACAAGGACGAAAAAGAAAAAAGAAAAAAAAGAATAAAACTAAGAGAAGTAAGAAAAATAAGCACAAGCAGGTAAATAAAGTTTATAGCCAGAAAAATCTTATTAATAAAACCGCTAATTTACCGTTTAAAATCAATAATGCTATTGTTGTGAAATCTAAATATCATGGACATAAGAAACAGGCGTGGCTTAAGTTTTACCAACAACCAAATAGGTGTAAACGACCGAAAAGTTTAGCTATATTTGCTTCTTGTAGTGAAGATAAACAAGCGCAGCGTATTGTATTTGAACAAGGGTTTAAATAGCTAACCCTTTAGCTTATTTAACATTGAATAGCAGCTCACTAATAATAAGCTGCTATTTAGTTACTTACTTGTTGCGATAAGCAATTTTTGAATTTTGGTATTGTGCAACCATAGCATCAACATTTTCTTGGCAATATTCGCGTAGCCCACTTAACAGCATGTGTTTTTTACCGTGACCAACTACTTCGCCTTCACTAATGAGGTCAAATTCAAGCCAAGCGTCGCCTCTTTTACCGTCGATTGTTAAACTTGTTTTCGCTAATTTTAAAGTTAACGTAGTAATGTCTAAACGGTCTAAGCTAATTTCCATGCATTGATACATAACCATTGGACGGCTTGGATTGATCATTACATTATTTTGTGTCATTAGCTTTACTAAAATATCAGGGAAAGTATGACCAGAAAAATCTACATAAGCCTTTGTTAAAGCATTTATTAATGAAGCACAATGCGTTTTTTCACCACTCGCTTCAACGCTTAAATATGTTTTACCATTGTCATCAGTTACATCAAAGTCACCAACGATTTCGTTAGGAAAAGTTAAAGCAACACCATCATTAACCATACCTGAAAAGTTAAAGCTCATTTCTTTATGCAAACCTGACTTTGCAATAATTACTGAAAAGAGTAGATCGCCTGGTACACAAAAGCGTTTCGCATCGGTATTATGTAAAGGGTTAAAGTCATCAGCAACTTGCTTAGCAAAGTCACTTCCTTGTTGGCGAGTAAAACTGATTTTCTCGTCATTAATAGGACAGTATTGTTCAATAAACATATTTTCTTGCGACATATCTACAACTTTCATTTTTAAATAAAATTGAGTACCGATTTAGTGTGTATTTAGTACTACGCCAATGAGCAGGGCATTCTAACAGTACTCAGTTAATAAATCTAAAAAATGAGTATAAAACTCACTCAGCAGACCTCTTGTTTAGATGCAAGAGCGGCAAAGGCTAAGACTAGTTTTTCTTTTTTAATTTTGGGGAGGGTACGTAATTGATACTCACGTTGACTTGCCGCACTTTTATCTGCAGCGGTTTCACTATAAACAAGTTCTACTGGTCGTCTAGCTCGCGTATACTTTGCACCTAGCTTTGTATTGTTGTGTTGATGTAGGCGACGTTTTATATCGGTAGTAATACCTGTATATAAACTATTATCATTACAACGAAGAAAATAAACAGTCCAAGTATTGTTTTGGTTCATAAAAGAAAATTTAAATTATTTTAAATGATGGTAAATAAAAGTGTTAGAAATATCAAATACTGTTAGGTTAGCTGACTGGGAAATTGAATTAACCGGTATTAGGGCAACTGGAAATGGTGGCCAACGTGTTAATAAAGTCGAAACGGCTATACATTTACGTTTTGATATTAAACGTTCATCTTTACCTGCGATTTATAAAGAAAGACTACTAAAGCTATCAGATAGTCGCATCACAAGTGATGGAGTTATTATCATTAAAGCTCAATCATTTAGAACACAATCAATGAATAAAGATGATGCGTTAAAACGATTAAGAGAGTTAATCATTTCTGCAATGGTTGTGAAAAAATCTAGACGAGCAACTAAACCGACCAAAGGCTCTAACTTAAGACGATTAGATTCTAAAAAAAGAACCAGCTCAAACAAAGCATTACGCCGGAAAGTAGACCATTAACAACCTTCTAATAAATAAGATAAGTTCCAATCAAATTTTGAGAAAACTATAGAGAGCAAGCATGCCAATAAGTGAAATAGGCGCAATAGAAAAATTAACAGCGCAACTTGACGAGAACAACCTAGTACAGTATCAGTTACCTTTAGCTTTAATCGATTCTGATGAAACACAAAGCATTGCCTTAAATCCTATCATTGGTAAAACACTGACGCTGAATTTTCATGGAAAAATAGCTTGTAAGCATTGTGGTAAGAAAACCAAGAAAAGCTATTCTCAAGGCTTCTGCTACCCTTGTATGATGAAATTAGCGCAATGTGATATGTGTATTATGAAGCCTGAAACGTGCCATCATCACCTTGATACATGCAGAGAACCTCAGTGGGGTGAAAAGCATTGCATGGTAGACCATTATGTTTACCTCTCTAATACTTCAGCATTGAAAGTGGGCATAACGCGACATACACAAATACCAACACGGTGGATAGATCAAGGAGCAACTCAGGCTCTACCTATTTTTAAGGTGAGTACACGATTGCAGTCAGGTTTAGTTGAAACAGCGCTAGCTGAATTTATTGGTGATAAAACAAATTGGCGAGCAATGCTTAAGGGCAGTAATGATGATATTGATTTGAAAGCCAAAGCCAGTGAACTAATTCCTCAGATTAAAACGCGCTTGGATGATATAGCGTTAAAATATGGAGATGATGCAGTGCAACTACTTGATGAAGAGATTGTTAATATTAATTATCCCGTTAGTGAATATTTAACCAAGATAAGTTCGTTTAATTTTGATAAAACAGCTAGTGTGTCAGGCGTTTTATTAGGTATTAAAGGACAATATTTAATCTTTGAAAAAGGTGTAATTAATATGCGTAAGTTTACTTCTTATCAAATTAGTGTTGAATATTAATACGATAACATATTCTGTTTTGGTTAATTGTGCTAAATTTAAAGTAGTGAATAACCTTTATAATATTGAATATATTTGATCTAAAATGGATGATTGATTTATGGATGCCATTGGCTACGCTGAACAAACCAGTGAAATATTTATTCTGTCAGACTCTTTTCTTCGCATAAAAGAGTTGATTGATGATGACTCATCAACAATTGATGATATCAGTGAAGTTATCTTGGTTGATCCCGCACTTGCGGGCACTATCTTAAAGCTTGCTAACAGCTCCTTTTTTAATTATCCGGGTAAAATAGATACCGTGTCTAAAGCTGTATTAGTTTTAGGCATTACTGAAATTTATAACTTGGTCATTGCCTACTTTTCTACCAAAGCATTTAAAGAATGCATAGCAGAGCAAAATTACTTAGAAGATTTTTGGGAAAGAAGTGTTGATTGCGCCTTACTTATAAAATATTTGGGCTGTCGTTTAAACTTCCCTAATGCTGAAAGGTTATTTATATTGGGTTTATTGCACAATATTGGTGAGCTTGTTGTGCAGCAAGTATCACCTGACAAAGTGACACAATGCCTTAGTAATGATATTTCTTCTTTACCTTGGGATAAGCAGCAAGATATTTTAGCTTTCACATACGGTGAATGTAGCGCCGAACTCTTAAAGCTATGGCAGTTACCCTATAGCTTAATTGTGCCAATTCTTTCTCAAGATAAAGCTGATTTAAACCAAAAAAATAAAGAGTCACAACTGCTCTATATTGCTAAGCGAATAATGGTTCAACAAAGGATGTTTGAAAGAGAAGATTTAAAACTATTGATTGATGATAAACAGTTAGTGGAATTAGCTATTGATAAAGATGTGATAGCTGAAGCTACTGATTATTGTGATTTAGAACGGTTAAGTGTGTTATCTATATTAAACCCAGGCGCTGCAATGCTTTTCTAACTTTTTATTATGTGACTTAAAAAATGGCATTAAAAAAGCGAGCACCTAGAGGTAACTCGCTTTTTTTGTACTTTTTAATTAATAAAAATTAAAGAGCTACAATGTTCTCAGCTTGAGGGCCTTTTTGACCTTCAGTAACTGTAAATTCAACTTTTTGACCTTCAGCTAAAGTTTTGAAACCTTCACCAACAATCGCGTTGAAGTGAGCAAAAACGTCAGGGCCATTTTCTTGCTCGATAAAACCGAAACCTTTAGCTTCGTTAAACCATTTTACTGTACCAGTAGTAGTAGACATAAGAATATCCTAATTTGTTTATGAGTAATTTAGCTTTATTTATTTAAATCTAGTTAAAGACAAATGGTAAAGCGGGTTTGCTAAAAAGAGTTGCTATTACTTATAAAACAGGACGGGTTATTACGGGTCGAAAATCTATTACCGATTAACAAGCAAAACATAACATCGAAATGGTGTACAAAAAAATAAAACTAACTTCAAGCGCTATGAATTATAAAGCTGTGGTAGGTGTTGTCAATAGATGTTGTTGATTTAGACAGTCTTAGGGCAAAAATAAATACTTCAACAAGAGTAACTTAAGTTATTGAGAAAAAGACTACTAAAATATAATGTAAATCTTATATTTACGGTATTTTATTCTCATAAAATAAACAATATTCAAACAATAAATTTACATTTTTGTTAGTGTGCAGCTTCAATAAAAAGCTTTTTATCATGCCAACGTAATAGCGTTAAATGGTTACCCCAAACACAGCCGGTATCTAACGGGTAAATATTTTGGTGTGAGCATTTTCCCATTAAAGCAGCCCAATGACCAAAAACCCATGGCGTTTGATTAATAGTGGCTGACAGTTCATACCAAGGGTGTAGTGTTACATTTGAGTCATCATTAGTATTCTTTGCGGATGGCGGTGATTTATTTTCAAACTCTAAGTTTCCGTTACTATAACAATAGCGCATACGGGTAAATGCATTAACGGTATAACGAAACTGTTCTGTTTCACTTTCTGCACATTGCCAATTATTGGGCTTTTCACCATACATTGATGCTAGCCAAGTATTTCTGTTGCTGGAACTTAGTCGCTGCTGGGCAAATTCTGCTTGTTCTATTGCTTCAGTTAATGTCCATTGTGGAGATATTCCAGCATGGCTCATATAAGCGTTATCTTTACCTATTTGCTGTAATAATGGTTGTTGAGCTAACCAATTCATTAGCTCTTCAACATCATCAGCATTAAGCAAATCATTTAGCTGGTCTTGTTTTTTTTCTTTTTTTATACCAGCATAAACAGCAAGTAGATGTAAATCATGATTACCAAGTACTACTTTTGCCGACTTTTTAAGAGATTTTATAAAGCGTAGTGTTAATAGGGAGTCAGGCCCTCTAGCGACCAGATCGCCAGCAACATAGAGCTTATCAATATCGCTATTGAAAGAAACCTGCTTCAATAAAGCTTTTAATTCGTGATAACAGCCTTGGATATCACCAACTAAATAGATAGCCATAGTGTCCTCTATTTTTAATCACTAACCTTGCTCTTCAGCTCGCTTCATTGCACGTCGCGAAAGTTTTTTCTTTGCCGTATCGACTTCTTCTGGTGGGTTATCAACAATAAAATTAGCTAACATGATGTAATCATCAATACCTAAGTTTTCTGGACGTAAATTAGCATCAATATTCAAAGACTCCAATTGGGCAACACTGATAAGGTTCTTAAAGCCATTTCGAATGGTTTTTCTACGCTGATTAAACGCAGCTAAACACACGGTATTAAGAGCATTGATATCCTTGACTGGATTCTTAATCTTGCTATGGGGAATTAGTCTAACTATTGCTGAATCAACTTTAGGCGCAGGTTTAAATGCTTCTGGCCCTATTTCCATTACAGGAATTACTTCACACTGATACTGAGTCATAATCGATAAGCGTCCATAAGCTTTACAATTAGGTCCAGAGGCCATACGTTCAACGACTTCTTTTTGCAGCATAAAGTGCATATCTTGAACTTTATCTTTAAACGTTAGCAAATGAAAGATTAATGGTGTTGAAATGTTATAAGGTAAGTTACCAAAAATACGCAATGGTTTTTCAGGTGTTGCTAATTGGGCAAAGTCAAAATTTAGGGCATCAGTTTCATAAATAGTTAAGTGAGGCGCTAAAAAAGGGTGATGACGTAACCTTGTCGCTAGATCTCTATCAAGTTCAACAACAGATAATTTTTTTGCTCGCTCTATAACTGGCTCAGTTAAAGCACCAAGACCAGGGCCTATCTCGATTAAATTTTCGCCAGGCTCCGGATTGATGGCGTCAACAATATCGCTGATTACAGAGTCATTATGAAGAAAGTTTTGGCCAAATCGTTTTTTTGCTTGATGGCCTAAATGTGTTTTACTGTTCATGAACATTTCTCTCGCGTCAGAGTATAACCTGACTTGTATTATCGGCTGCTATTTACAAGATCTATTGCACTGGTAATTGCTTCTACCATACTGCCAGGATCTGCTTCTCCAACACCCGCTAATTCTAATGCGGTACCGTGATCGACAGAAGTGCGGATAAAAGGCAAACCTAAAGTAATATTTACTGATGATCCAAAGCCTTTGTATTTTAATACAGGTAAGCCTTGGTCATGGTACATACTTAAAATAGCATCAGCATCTTCTAAGTACTTTTGTTGGAAGATGGTGTCTGCTGGTAATGGACCAATAACATTAATACCTTCTTCTCTTAATTCAGCAAAAGCAGGCTCCATTACTTCTATTTCTTCACGGCCTAAATGGCCATCTTCTCCTGCGTGTGGATTAATACCACAAGCATATATCTTAGGGTTTTCTATGCCGAATTTACTTTGTAAATCTTTGTGCAGAATTCGTGTAACTTTCTGAAGCCTCTCATAAGTAATCGCTTTTGCTACGTAGGCAAGAGGTATGTGAGTAGTTACTAATGCAACACGTAATCCGGTAGTCGCTAACATCATTACAACGTCAGAGCAGTTAGCTTGCAGAGCAAAATACTCAGTATGGCCGCTGAAAGGAACACCTGATTTATTGATTAAACCTTTATGTACAGGACCTGTAACTATTGCTGCAAACTCTCCTGACATATTTTTATCACTAGCGACTTTGAGCGTTTCAACTACATAACTACCATTACTTGTATCCAAAGTTCCAGGAACACATGGCTGACCCAGCGGTATATCTAATATAGTTAACGTACCTGCGGCTTGAGGTGTTGCGTCAAGGTTCTCATCGTAATCAATGAATGTAATAGGCAATTTGAGCTGCTCAGCACGTTGCTCCATTAGTTCTTTGGATGCAACAACAACTAGTTGCACTGGCCAAGCTTGTTGCGCTATAGAGATAACTAAATCAGGCCCTATACCAGCTGGCTCACCAGGGGTAATGGCTATTCGGGTAGTCATTTTATTTATCCTGTTCAAAAATTTCGATATAAGCTTCATCGCGAGTTTCTTTTATCCAACGAGCGCTTTCAACGCCAAACTTACGATTATGTAGAATTTGATATGCACGATTTTCATTCATTTGTGAAGTTGCATCCGTCATACGACGATCATTTAATTGAATAATATGCCAACCAAAAGATGAGCGAAATGGTTTATGGTACTCACCAACTTTCATTGTGGCTAATGCTTCTTTAAATGCTGGATCGTAGTTGTTAGGATCTGACCAACCTAAGTCACCACCACGAACAGAAGTAGGCCCTTCTGAAAACTCTTTTGCTAAATCAGCAAATGTTGCTTCGCCAGCATTAACTTGATCAAGCAGACCTTGTAATTGTGCTTCTGCTTTGGCTTCACTTAAAATAATAGAAGGCTTAATTAAGATATGACTCGCTTTTACTTCTTCTACTTCAATTACTTTACGGCCACGTATGTCGAGTACTTTTACAATACTAAAGCCTAAACCCGTTCTAATAGGTCCTACTATAGTTCCTTTGTCTTTGCCGTCAATTAGCTCTGAAAATAGTGTAGGCATTTCATTGATGTTCTTCCAACCTAAATCACCACCTTTTAAAGCATTTGCCCCACCTGATGAAGCGATTGCAACCTTAGTAAAATTTGAACCACTTTCGAGTAGCTCTATTACTTTGTTAGCACGTTTTTTACTTGCAATCATATCAGCTTGAGAAGCATCTGAAGGAAATTCAATCAATATGTGGCCCAGGTGATACTCAACATCGTTGTTGGTTTGTTCTTTCATTAAGCCTAATAGGTTTGATACTTCTTGTGGTGAAATATAAATACGGCGTCTAACGCTATTGCGGCGTACTTCACCCGAAATAAGCTCTGTACGAACATTTTCACGATATTTTTCATAATCTTCGCCATCACTTACAATTGCTTGCCTAAATTGAGGCAAGGTTAATTTATTTTTTGCGGCCATATTAGCAATGGTTTGATCTAATTGTGCATCGCTTACTTGCACACCCATGCGCTCACCAATTTGTATAACTAAATTATCATTAATTAGTTTATCCATTACTTGCGTACGTAATGCACTATCAGAAGGTAAAGCTTGGTTATTTTTTGCTGATTGTTTTTTTATATTTTTTAATAGATCTTGTACTTCTGATTCAAGTACTACGCCACTATTAACAATTGCGGCCACCTTATCTAGCATGACTTCTTTTGCTTGAACTGGAGTGTTTACTACCGCGCAAATGCTACAGGCGATGATTAAAGTTTTAACTAAATTTTTCATAAATTCTACATCTTGATTATAGTACGTTGTTATTTTTTATATATTTGGCTCTATTAGTAACTCACTTTTTTAGTTACTAATTTTGTAAGTAATAAGGGCGCTTATAACCAAAAATACTTGAGTCAAACATTTCTTGTGTGCCTATAGCACCTTGCTCGCCGTTTAATCCTTTTATGATGAACTGTAACACGAGTCCACTATTAAACTGATTACGGTTCTCATTAAATGAGCCAGCACTTAAGTTCGAGTTTATATATCTATGATACGCGACACGTATAGCCCAACAACAACTTTCGTATTGTACTCCGGCATAACTTTCTATACTACGACTGCGCTGTAAGTCTTGCGTTAATCGACCTACAAAGGCCCAATCTTCACTAATAGCAAAGCTAGTTAACATAGATGCTTGCTCTAAACTATTACCTGAGACATTACGAGTGTACCTATGGTTCAATTGAACTGAGTTATATTTATCAATTTGGTAGTTTAATGATAATTGACTTTTGTTGGTGAAATTTTCTATGGTGTTGTATTGAATGTCACTACTGATTTGCCACTCTTGGCTTAATCGATAAAATAAATTGGCAGCAACAGAAGATTTTTGGCTCGTTTCAGAGTCAAAAGTAGTAATGCTGTCGTCAATTAATTCATCAAAAACGTTATTATCAGATAAGTAATGTATTCTACCAACACTTAAACGGAAAACTTCTAAATTAGATTGATCAAGTACGCGGCTTGTAACACCCCAAGTGTATTGATTAGCCCCGGCAATCCTATCTAAACCGCTGTAGCTTCTGTCTCTAAATAAACCGTTATAGTCATCTTGCAGGTTAGTTGTATCATAAAGTCCGATTGCTGTTTGATCCTTTTCAGGAATATATAGGTATTGAATTTGTGGCTCTAGCGTATGAGTGTAGTGATTACCAAATAAAGATAGTGTTCTATCGTAATTCACACCGGCATGAAATCTTATTTTAGGTAATGTACGGTTAACTGTTTTCGTTAAGTCGCTACCACTTTGAATATCACGCTGTTGATAATAGGTATTTATTAATTTAAATTCTGAATTTAGAAACCATGCTGGTGTTGAAAGAGGAAAATTAACACCTGCTTCTACGTGGTAACGATTTGCGCTAACCTGTTGTTTAGTCGCGGCTTTAAAACTTGTTAATTCAGAGTAAAGCTCAAATTGTCCTTTCAATTTTGGTGTAGAGAAAAGCGTAAAAGGTTGTAGCGCTAAAATTTCAATATGAGGCAGGGTCTTATAGCTTGGTTGATGAATACCAAGTATTTCAAAATCTTGAATTTTCATCGTTGCTTGCCAATTTTCTCCAAAATAGGCAAGTTCGCCTAATTGGTATAAGTAAGCATCATTTGAGTTATATTCTTTGGAGCCAATATCAACTAAGTAGTTATCGTCACTAATTGTTGTATAGTCAATATAAGCTCTAAAGTTGTCAGAAAATGTACCAATATGCTGTAGTCTTGCAAGGTAACGAGCATCATTGTTTGATGTTATTGCATTATCTCTATTTAAATACTCTATGTTGATATTACCTGACTGTAAATCAGTTAAGTAACGAAATTCAGTTTTTAATTGAGTACCTCGTTTCGACATATAATAAGGGGTAAGAGTAGCGTCTATATTAGGTGCGATATTCCAGTAATAAGGTGTTTCAATTTCTAATCCTGAATTACTTGAACTACCAATACTTGGGTATAAAAAACCACTTTTACGTTCTTTTGAAACAGGAAATGAAAAATAAGGTAAATATAAAACAGGTACATCAAAAAGACGAATTTTGGCATGGTACGCTTGACCGGTAATTCCATCTGCAGATATTTCAATTTCAGAGGCTGTTATTTGCCAATCAGGATCCTCTCCAACACAGGTTGTGTAAGTTGAATCTAATAAACTTAAGCCATCTTTTGAATTAATTTCTAATTCACCTGCGCTACCATGGCCAGGATTGTCGTATAATTGATATGAGGTATTAAGCATAACACTAGACTGATCATCCTTACTTGCGCTTAATTCTTCAGCAAGAATACCAATGCTTTTATTTTGATAATGTATATTTCCTTGAGCATTAAATTTCATTAATAAACGATCAAATGTTAATTGATCAGCCGTTATGGTTTGGCTTTTATCAATCAGCATGACATCACCACTAAAGTTGGCAAATTGATCTTTTTCGATACTTGAAAATTTAGATGTTATGCGAACATTATCATCAGTTATTTGTACACCATTTGTTGCTATTGGTACAAAAGTAGGGACAGCACATTTTAGTTGTAATTGTGCATCTTCTTGTTCAGCGTCAAGTGCAAACGTAGGTAAAGATATTACTATCGTGAATAAGGCGCTGCTGGAAAAAATTTGTCGGAGAAAAAGCATTTATTTTACAGGTTATCTTAAATATACGTGATGAAGCGTATATGATATAGCAAATACAAAATGGTAGCTATACCCAAACCACTTCATGATGAAAACTCGTAACATAGAGGTGGTTTGGGTATAGGCGTAGTACGTAAATCACAAAAATATTATAAGGTAGTAAAATTAGTATGCGTATCTGGGGTAAGATTTTAGGTTTTTTATTTGGCTATATGTTGAGTAAAAGTTTTTTTGGTGCGCTATTAGGGCTTTGGCTTGGCCATGTGTTTGATCGTGCTCGCGGTTTTAATTTTAATGGTGTTACTGGTGGAAAGTCAGATGACGTTGCTCGTCAAGCGGCTTTTTTCTATACGACATTCTCAGTAATGGGGCATGTAGCAAAGGCTAAAGGGCAGGTGACAAACCATGAAATTGCTTTTGCCAGTGCTTACATGGATAAGCTGGGGTTAACAAGTGAACTAAGAGAGCAAGCGCAGGATGCTTTTCGTGAGGGTAAGTCAGATGGATTTCCATTGAAAGAGCGCTTAATTAAATTTAAGCGTATTTGTGGTAACCGTCAGGATCTACTGCTTATGTTCTTAGAAATTCAAATTCAAGTTGCTTTTATTGACGGAGAGTTAGACGAGAAAGAGCGTGAAGTATTACGTACTATTGCAAAGTTCTTAGGCTATTCAGTTCGTCAATTAGATAACTTACTTGAAATGATCATGGCGAGCGAGGCTTTTCATCAACAGTCAGGGCAAGGTTATCAACAATTTAATGGTGGTAATGCGCCAACACGGGCAGGACAATTAAAGAATGCCTATAAAATTTTAGGTGTAAGTGAAGAGACAGAAGCTCGTGATATTAAGAAAGCGTATCGAAAGTTAATGTCACAGCATCATCCTGATAAACTTATTGCTAAAGGTTTACCACCAGCGATGATGGAAGCAGCGAAAGAGAAAACACAAGATATACAAGCTGCTTATGATTTAATCACTAAACATAATAAATAATAATGTTGTGGGTTTGAATTTGTTTACCTATGTTGACCTGTTCAAGCCCAAAATTTTATGTGTGGAAACTACCAACCGATAGATTTCAACCAACTATTTATTTGGCTAAGTAATTTTTTTTCAGGGTAATAACCTGCTACATGATTTTTAATCTGCCGTTGACGGTAATAAGCTTTTAACTCTTGCTTGGCTAAGTTTAAGCGTTGTTTAGCTTTGTCCATCACAATGGGGTTATCGTAAGTTAGGTACAAATCTAGAACAGGATATTCGCTAAATGCTAATGCTTTTGCAAAAGCGGTATTGCTTTCATCAATCAATTCATTATTATTTATGAGGTAGCTGCTAAGTAATATTACGGCATTGGGCGCATCATCACCTTGGTTAGTATCTTGCTGGTTAAAAATATCAACTAGCATAGCACCATTATTTCCTTGCGCAATCACGATTACAATACCTGGATATTCTTTACTTTTCGTCAGTACCGTGTTTATTAATGTGCTTAGCTTACTTTTATATTCATCAAGTATTTTTTTATTCGCTTCTTTTTGCTCACTTACTTTAAGTGCCCTTGAAGGAAAATTTTGAGGTTTACTAGCAGGCTGAATACTAATTGTTGTCCAACCTTGTTGAGGTAATTTTTTTTGCAAAAAATTTATTGCTTTGGGGTTAACTGCGCCTTGTTGCCAATCAGGTAATAAAATGGCAACACCTTTAGTATTTACATTAGTATTTTCATCAATCAATGTAAGATAATCATCAGTGCCAACCAGAATAGGAGAAACACGGTTAGCAGGGAGGTAGTGGCTTAAGTCTTTTTTATATTGTTTTTCTATTGAAACAGGTAACGGCACCATTACCTTAACTTTTTTGTCGTTATTTGCTGTATTTTCTACCGTTGTTGCTACTTCTTCTTGCTTATTTTCTTGCGCAATGACATTGCTTTGTATACAAAAAAATAATATCACCATGAATATTAGCTTGTATTGTATTGGCATATCATTTCCTTTATCTGCGTCTATAGCTTATGTATCGGCATTAATAGTTATAGTGTTAATATTAATGCCTTTATATAAATGTTCAAATCACAATATCATCATGATGTGTACATAACTAATTGAAAGGACAAGGAGCAACAAAGCACAATAACTCGCCAGTTACTGGGTGGGTTAAACTTAAATTTCTAGCGTGTAAGTTCAATCGAGAGCTAACTGATAGCGCCTGTTCATGAGCGTAAAGCCTATCACCTAAAATGGGGTGGCCTATTGCTAGCATATGCACGCGTAACTGATGTGAACGCCCTGTAACAGGTCGTAATTCAATTAACGTGCTTTCATCTCCAGAGCTTAGAGTTGAATAACTTAAAACACTGTAATTTGTTAAAGACTGTTTACCATTATCATGGTCAACCATTTGTTTAGGTCTGTTAGGCCAATCACAAATTAAGGGTAAATCAACGCAACCCTCTATATCAGTTACCTTACCAAACACACGCGCGATATAACTTTTTTTAGTTTTTCGCTGCTCAAATTGCCTGCTTATGGCTACATGAGCAGGCTTATTTAAAGCCATAATGATGATGCCAGAAGTTGCCATATCCAAACGGTGCACAACTGTTGCGGTTGGTAGCACCCGTTGAACACGATTTTGCAGACAGTCTTGATGCTCAGGTAACCGGCCAGGAACACTCAATAATCCGCTACTTTTATTGAGTACTACCATGTCGTCATCTTGAAAAATAATATCAAGATAAGGTGACATGGGTGGTTGATAAACAAAATCAGGATTAGCAGCCATTAGTGAGTCACCACTATCATACGCACAGCTTCAAAAGTTAACTGAGCCTTATCAATGTAATGACTTAGTTCATCTTGTTGATGAGCTAAGAAGTCAATTTCAGCTTGGCGAACACTCGGGTTTATTGCTTTTAATGCGGTTAGTCTTTGTTGTTCTTGACCTAACTTGCTTTGCATACTTTTTAACGCTTTACTTTGAATCTCTACAATTTGTTTCTCTCCGTGAGATTCAGCTTTCGCGACTAATGGCGTAATTTGTGATTTTAATGCCTTAATTAATTGTAAAGCCATCACTTTTTTAACTGGCGTTAACTGCTTATCAAGTACCGCTTCACTGACTTTATCACCAAGGTTATTACCACTTTTATCTACTAATATGCGAATAGGTGTTGTTGGCAAGTAACGCCCAAGTTGCAAATGTGCAGGCGCTGTTGCTTCAACGGTAAATAAACACTCAAGAAAGAATGTACCTACAGGTAATGATTCTGCTTTTAATAAACCAATGCTGGCATTACCTATTTCATCGCTCAGTACTAAATCTAATACACCACGAACCATAGGATGATCCCAGGTTAGCAATTGATAGTTTTCATTGATTAATGCGGTATCACGATCAAAAGTGACCGTTGTGCCATCTTCAGGTAAACAAGGGAAGTTGCTATTAAGCATATGTTCACTTTGATTTAAGGCAATAGCATTATCGGCTTTGTCGTCTTGTTGAACGCCAAACACATCTAATACTTGAAACATAAACTGTGGTAAGTCGATTTGTCTGTCATTTTTTTCTATTTTCTCGACTAACTCATGAGCACGCCCTTGCCCAGATGAATTAATTTCAAGTAATTTGTCACGACCCGCCTCAAGCTCTGCTTTTATTTCACAGTGTTTTTGCCACGTATCACTGATCAGCTTTTCAGCTGATGAAGAAGCATGCTGTGCACTTAGCGCTAATGATAATAATTGCTCGCCATAGGCCTCATAGACAACTCGGCCAGTAATGCACGTATGCTCAAAGGCTTGCATGCCTTGCTGATACCAATCAAATAATAAGTGTTGTGCTGAATCTTCAAAATAGGGGGCATGCAATCGAATTACTTCTGTTTGGCCAATACGATCAAGACGACCTATACGTTGCTCTAATAAGTCAGGGTTGCTCGGTAAATCAAATAAAACTAAATGATGTGAGAATTGGAAGTTTCGACCTTCGCTACCAATTTCAGAACAAAGAAGTAATTGTGCGCTATCTTCATCTTGTGCAAAGTAGGCAGCTGCTCTATCACGTTCAAAAATAGATAAACCTTCATGAAACACTGCAGCGCGAATACCTTCTTTAACGCGTAGCGCTACTTCTAAGTCTATGGCTGTTTGTGCATGAGCACAAATAACTAACACTTTTTCTTTTTTCAATGACTGTAATAAGTCAATCAAATAATCTACGCGAGGATCAAAATCAGTCCATTTTTCACTTTGATGATCGAGACCAAATAACATCTCTGGTGTAAAAATAAACTTAGCTTGTTTAGAACTTGCAATTGTTTCAGGACAACCACTAAGCATAAACTCATTGATGGTATCTTGATATTGCTCCGGCATTGCTAGCGGGGCAGGGTGAATTTCTCGTGCCGGAAATCCTTTAATCGTGTTACGTGAGTTTCTAAATAAAATGCGCCCGGTGCCATGTCGGTCTAGTAACTGTTTTAATAGTTGCTGGCGCACTTCTGTTTGCTTCTCGCCAGTAGCACTGTTAAGTGTTACTAGCTGCTTGCTAATATCAGATTCTTTTAATAAAGCTGTTAACGTTGTTTCTTGCTCATCTGATAGCTTTTCTTCTTCAACTAGAGCATTTGCGGCGTCAGCTACTTCACTATAATGAGATTCTTCTTCAATAAATTTTTCATAGTCATAAAACCTATCTGAATCAAGCAGACGTAAACGAGCGAAATGACTTTCATGACCTAATTGATCTGGCGTGGCTGTTAATAATAGTACGCCAGGAATAACTTGTGCTAATTGCTCAACACACTGATATTCAATGCTTGGATTATCTTGTTGCCAATTTAAATGGTGCGCTTCATCTACCACCATTAAATCCCAATCTTCACTGATAAGTGACTCATACCACGTTGGGTTATCAGTAATAAAGCCTAAGTTAACTAATACTAATTGCTCAGTACTAAACGGGTTACTATCATCGTCGCCTGCAGTTTCTACGCAGCGGTCGTGATCAAAAATACTGAATTTAAGATTAAAACGACGTAGCATTTCTACTAACCATTGGTGCATTAATGACTCTGGAACAATGATCAAAATACGCTTGGCTCTGCCACTAACTAATTGTTGATGAATAATTAAACCAGCTTCAATGGTTTTTCCTAAGCCAACCTCATCTGCCAGTAATACACGTGGCGCAAAACGGTTACCCACTTCATCAGCAATATAAAGTTGGTGAGGAATTAAGCTGACACGACCGCCTGTTAACCCCATTAACTCTGATTGTTGCTGTTGGTATTGATGACGTAAGCAATCTTTACGTAGGCGAAACCAGTCTAGGCGATCAACTTGACTATTGAGAAGTCGATCATGGGGTTTATTAAATTTAATGAAGTGATCTATCATCACTTCTTTCAAAGAGGTTTCTTCTAATGTGTCTTGGCGTATACCGTGGTAAGTTAAAATACCATGGGCTTCGGTATTGGATTCAACCTTTAACATCCAACCTTCGTGGCTAGGAATAAGGTCACCGTTATTAAAAATAACACGGGTTAGCGGTGCATTCGCTTTGGCATATTGGCGAGACTCACCTGTTGCAGTAAAAACAATGTTAACAAATCGGTGTTCTATACCAGTTACTGTTCCTAATCCTTGATCTGATTCACTGTCACTGATCCAACGTTGACCCGGTTGAAATGGCATATAATAGAACTCCAAAAAATCTTAAAAAATTAACATGAAAAAAACGGCGCTATAGTAACTGTTAGTGATTAATAATCATAGTTAGCTTTATTAAAAAATGCATATTTCGAGTGTTTTTTCTTGTGAAGATCTAAATAAACTGCCATTGTTAAATAGTAACTGACGCTCACAGTTTACTGCACAGTTTTTTATCATTATTGCTGGAGATGCTTAGATGAATGAAGAAAAAATTGTTTATATTCTCGGTCACAAAGTACTACTACCTGAATTATTCCCCTTTTTATGTTTTAAAGAACATAATGTTATTAAATTAATGATCATTTTTGATGTGTTCTATGCTTATTACGCTAAACATAATGACGCTAGATTTAATCATAACCGTTAGCGCTTAAATATCGCTAGCCTAAGCCTGCATGGCAGCTTTTTCCCTTTGATTACTTATGATTTGATCAACGATAAAGAATTAAATAAAAATAACCTTGAGGTGAACTTCTAATGAAAAACCCTAACGAAAATAGAAATCCACGCGTGCTTGATACCTCTGCTTTGGTTCATGATCCTAAAAGTTTACTTGCCTATCGAGATGATATTTATATCTGCTTAACTGTTTTAGAAGAGCTCGATAATTTAAAAGAGCGTACTGATAAGAATGTCAGCCAAGATGCTCGTGCTGTTATTAGAATGCTTGAAGATATAATTAACGGCCACTCCAGCGAAGAAATGGAAAAAGGCATACCATTACCATCAACAGAAACAGCAAAACGTGGAAAGCTATTTATAGGTATTGATACACAAGTTGATTTTGCCAAAGAGTTAAAGTACGCCATAGGCAGTGATGCAGATAATCGTATTATAAATTATGCACTTCATATGCAAAATGAGTTAAAGCAAGATGTCACCATTGTAAGTCGTGATATCAACATGCGCTTGAAAGCACGTACCATTGGTGTAGATGCTGAAGATGTTTTGGTTGATCATCAGGTATCAGATGTTGATCTATTATATACAGGGGTTCAATCATTTACCGGAGACTTGTTTGACCGATGTGAAGAAGAGAAAGATTTTGCCATGAGCGGTAAACTATATCGCTTTAATCGCGATATATTTAATGACGAAGCACAGCCTAATATGTATTGGTATGATGAAGTGGGTCATATTGGTAAAATAAAAGAAGTGACTGATGAGTATATATTCACGACATTATTACAAAGAAAGCCTGAAAAAGTTTGGGGAATATTGCCTAAGAATCAAAGGCAAGCAGTCGCTTTAGATCAACTTACCGACCCTGATTTTGATTTGAATATAATTCTGGGTCCTGCTGGTAGTGGTAAAACCTTTCTTGCAATTGCAGCAGGACTACACCAAGTTCTCGAACTTAAACAATATAAAAAAATTGTAGTGGTGAGGAGTAGAGACTTTATGGATGATGATCCTGGATTTTTACCAGGAGATTTAACTGAAAAATCTTTACCGTTATTAGCTGGTGTTACAGATGCGTTAATTTCTATGCACTCTGATGGCGATGATGATGAAAAAAGCACTCGCGCAACGGTAGAGCATATTATAGATAGGGCAAATATAGAGTTTACCAGCATGGCTTATTTTCGCGGCCGTTCAATTGATGATGCTGTTCTTATCATTGATGAAGCGCAGAATATGACAAGGGCACAGATGAAAGGAATGCTCAGCCGGGGTGGTAAAAACTGTCGAACTATTGTGCTAGGTAACCTTGCTCAAATTGATGATCGATTTGTTACTCCTGCTAGCTCTGGGGCTAGTGCTGCGGTCAATATTTATCGTGATTATGCAAAGGGCAGTGTGTTGATATTTGATGAGGTAGAGCGTAGTTCATTAGCTGAATTTACTGAAAAGAATTTCTAATTATTCTTTATTACTCAAAAACCGTATGAAAGCATAGTTTACATTAAGCTGTGCTTTTTATTAAATGAACTTCAGCCATAAGAAGTTTGAATTTATGGTGACCTTGTCTATCCTTTTTTTAACTTGTTAACATATATCCCACTAAGCCTAGCATGAAGCCGAAAACAGCACCGATAGCAGGTAACCAGTGCTTATCTAGAGGCACTTGAGGCGCTATATCTTGAAAAACTGAATATAAAATACCACCAGCAGAAAACAGCATAATAGATGCAATAATATGAGGATAGTCAACTAACCATATATAACCAGAAGTCCCAGCAATAGGACCAAGTAATGCTAAAAATGAAAAAAGTATTATTATTTTAAAGTTACTGTACGTACTTGTCTTTTTTAATTCATCAAAGGCATTGAATCCTTCAGGAAGATTTTGCAAAGCAATTAGTATGGCTAGTAAATAAGCACTTTGTGGGTTTATGGAATAGGTTGCGCCTAGCGCAAGAGATTCAGGGATAAAGTCAGTTAGCATTGCCATTAATTGACTGGCGGAAGTCTTCATTTTACTTAGTACAATATCAATGCTCATAAAGAAGAAGCCACCTAATGTAAAAAGAGTGGCACTAGATGCTACGCTTAACCGTTCGACTCCTTCTGGTACTAATACTAGTGCAACCGCTGAGAGTAAAGCTCCTCCTCCAAATGCGATAACACCATGCCTATATTCATTTTCTAACCAAGTTTTGTTAAATACTTTAATATTTGCAATAGCTGCACCTAGTGGAATAGCTAAGCCGGAGAATAAGGTTAATAGAATAATGGTAAATAGTGGGGTCATTGAGCTACCTGAAGATCATTGTTTCAGTTTGAAGTTCGCGTTTACAGGCTTTCATTTGGTGCAATCTAAAACACTAGGTGAGTTAATTTTTATTTTGTAGAAGTTATTATATGCTCTTAAAATTATTGTTTGCAATATATTGTTAGCTGTATGAAATGAATGATTAATTGTGCCAAAATTAACTTTACTTGCTTGTGTTTAATTTTATCTATTGTGTTTTGCACTTAATTTTCAAAGAGATAGCAAAAGGCTGATAAACCAAGCAAATAATGGGGCTAAAATGGCTGTTAGTATACCGCTGATAACTAATGCTAAAGAGCTAAAAGCTCCTTGCTCGTTTCCTACTTCCATTGCTTTTGCTGTACCAATAGCATGAGCGCTACAGCCCATTGCTAAACCTTGTGCTTGTGGGTTTGTTATTTTGCAAAATTTAAGTAAGCTAAACCCACCTAATGCGCCTAATAACCCAACGGCAATAACGACAGCTGCGGCTAAAGAGGCTAGTCCTCCTGTTTCATTGGCAACAGCCATTGCTATTGGGCTTGTGACTGATTTTGGTAGTAATGAAAATAGTATCTCCTTATCGTTGGTTAAGAATAACGCGACAGATATACAGCTTGATATTGCAATGACGACACCAAGAAATGAACTGATCATTATTGCTTTAAATTGCTTCTTAATTTGCTTTGTTTGGCAAAATAGTGGAATGGCTAGAGCAACAACTGCAGGCTCTAATAGCCAAATAAAAGGAAGGTTTGCTGTTGCATAATCTTGATAATTTAGAGGAGTAAAAGTAAACAACCCTATAAAAAACAAAATACTCACTAAAAGAGGATTTGCAAGGGGGCTTTTAATAGGGCTTAAAAGTTTACGCGCAATTAAAAAAATGAATATGGTTGCAATGAGATAAAGGTAAATCATTTAGCTAACCTTTGGTAAAGCCAACCAACAGAGACTAATGTTGCTATCGTGCTGATCACACTACTTACAACGATAGTGAGCCAATGAGTTGATAATAAATCTGAGTATTGCAATAGCCCAACACCAACAGGCACAAAAAATAGCGTAATATAATTAAGTAAAAAGCTGCCAGTAGGAAGTATATAGTCTAATGGAATTAGTCTAAGATTAAGGCCTAGAAATAATAGTAATAAGCCAAAGATACTGCCGGGAATGGGTAGGTGACTAATAAACTGAATGCCTTTACCCAAATACAAAAAAAGCAATAAGATCCCCGCACTTCGTGCTAAGTGAATACCTGTGATAAAAGTGTTTTTTTTCATTAAATATTCTAATATACAATGTTTGATAATCAGCAATTAATAATGTTTCTTTTACTAACTGAGGGTGTAGTGAAGATTAATTAACGTATTTGATTTTAATTTTATTATTACATGATAATGACATAAAAAATTAATATGTTTTGACGCTATAGTATATACCCAGTATCAAATATATTTATTCGTATTAAAAGTTTAGCTTTTGAAATATTTAGGTAAGCTGAGTCACAAACTTTATACTGGTTATACTCGTTTTATAATTTTTCCTTAGTTATGATAACGTTAATCTTCACCTTTTATTCTTAAATCAAGGCAAAGCTGTGCTATATAAGAACGCTGAGAATACTGTATTTAAACGATATAATACTGCTGTTGTTGTTACGTTTATTATTATTGTTTTTATCGCATTAGCAGCAGCATCAATACGGTATTATGGCGAATTGTCTGCTCATAAACAGCAAGGGTTAGCCCAATTAAGCAGTCAAGCCAGTCAACTTAACGCTATGTTAGTACAAAGCGAACAAGCTATTTCGGGGATTCAAGAGTTTGCTGAATACTCACTTAAACACCCAGGTGAACTCTATGCTCAAATACCACCCTTAAGACAAGATGGAGCATTATTCTTTTTAGACAAAGCACATCAACATTTGTTTGAAGAAGATAAGCATATTAGTGGCAATATTACTGGCTTTGGTGATATAGAACAATTTAGTGAGTTAAAAAAACAAGAAATATCAATGGCTAACTCTTTAACGCCTGCATTTGTTGCGGCGCAGAAGGTTATTGAAGAAGCTATCTGGTTTTATTATATATCTGTTGAGCAATTCGTTAATATTTTTCCTTGGATTGGTCGTGATAGTTGGCGATTTAGTGATCGCATGTTAACCAATGCTCACGCTCAAAAAATCAAACAACTTGGCTTTGAAAATAATAAGGTGATTTGGTCATCCCCATACATAGATGCTGCTGGCACAGGGATGAATGCTTCTTTAGGTATTGGACTTTACCGAGATAAAAAAATGTTAGGTGCTATGGTCATTGATATTAGTTTAGCGCGCTTACAAGAGAGTTTGCCTGAACTAGATTCAAGTGACGAAGGCTTAGTATTATTCAATCAAGAAAATGATATCTTAATTTTTAAACAGCAAGGTAAAGAAGCATTAAGTTATCGAGCATCGTGGCAACAACTTCTTCCTCGCGCTTTACATCACTTAAATGAGCAATACTTAGCACAATTACCTGATTCAGTACAAATAGGTGATTGGTTTATTGAAAAGCAAACCTTGCCTGTGAATGGGTGGACTTTATTAAAATATCAGCCATATGACACTTTTATACTACCTTTACGTAGCCATTTTATTTACATGTTTACAATTTTACTGATTGGCTTGCTAGCTTTTCTAATGTTGGTTAATGCAATGACTAGGCGTAGCTTTATAAAACCAACTCATGATTTTATTAGCCATATTGAATATTGTGCTCAGGGTGATCCTGGAATTATTAAGGCCAACGCTGATTGGTTACACTGGTTTGTTTTGGTTGAAGATATCTTTACTCAAAACAGCAGCCTTTTACTGCAACTTAAAGAACAAAATGAAGTACTCGATAGTAGAGTGTTAGAAAAAACCCAAGCGTTACAAGAAACGAGTACCAAACATCAGCGTGACTATGCTTTATTACGTTCAGTGATGAATGCGATTCCTGAGCTAATAATATTTAATGATCCACAAGATAAATTAATGGGGTGTAATAGGGCTTTTGAGCAGTTGTGTGGCCTTTCTGAGCATGAAATGCTTAACTCTTACGCAAGTGAATTTATGCCAGAGGCACTTGCGCATGAAATTGATCTGTTAAATGATAAATCTGAAGGTGTTTACCCTCAACAAGCATTACTTGTAGCTGGCGAAGAAAGCTATCAAGGTTTTTGTAATCAGTTTACCGATACTAATGATCAAATACTCGGCACAATCACCATATTACATAATGTTACTGAGCGACAAGCCATACAATCAGCACTAGAGAAAGCAAGAGATCAGGCTGAATATGCTAACCAAGTTAAAATTCAATTTTTAGCAAATATGAGCCATGAAATAAGAACGCCAATCAATGCTATGCAAGGCATGATGGATATTCTTCATCGCACTTTGCTTGATTCTCGACAACAACATTATCTAGCCAATGCGCAAACGGCATCGTTTTCTTTACTACACCTTGTAGATGAGTTACTGGATTTGTCGAAAATAGAAGCGGGCAAAATGGTGATTGTTAATGACGAAGTCAATTTGTCAGACATTATTGATAAAGCATTAAAGCTTAATGCTGCAAACGTTTATGCAAAGAAGTTAACGATGAAAGTTGATGTTGCAGCAAATGTACCTAGTTTAATAATGAGTGATGAGATGCGATTAGTTCAGGTATTGTCAAACTTATTTAATAATGCAATTAAATTTACTGAACAGGGAGACATTTCATTATTTATTGATGTCATAGAATCAAATGTCTCAGAGGCGTTAATATGTTTTAAAGTGCAAGACACTGGAATAGGTATAGCTGCTGACAAGCAAGGACATTTATTTGAAGCGTTTTCGCAAGCAGATATTTCAATGACACGAAAATATGGTGGCTCAGGGTTAGGTTTGTCAATTTGTCAACAAATAGTACAGTTATTGGGTGGTGAAATAACGTTACAAAGCCGTCTTAATGAAGGCTCTGAATTTAGTTTTTCTTTACCTTTTAAACTCCCTAGTAAAGACACAGAGCACCATTTAATTTTTGAAAAAAATGTTCTGAATAATTTAGGAGTGATAAATTTATTTGTTATTAAGCAGACTTTATCGCTGAGTTACCGTGAAACGATTGATAGCTTGTCATGGCATGTTATTGAATGTGACGATCTTAGTTCGTTGTCTCAAAAACTTTCTACCGCTGAATATTCAAACAGTAAAAATGTGTTATTAATTGATGAAGCTCTATTTTCGTTACAAAAATCTGAGGCTGAGAAAGTAGGAATTAACTGGTCTACACATATTGATCTAATTGCTTTATGTCAACCAACAATGCGTGAATTAAACTGTGATACTTGCCAACAATTAGATAAGTTAAATATTGCTTATATTTTATTGGATTTACCATTGTATCGTTATTCTTTAGAACAAATAACCAACACGTTACTTATTGATAATCAGAAAAATAAACCCACGGAACAAGAGTTAATTACAACCAATAAAGAACAGCAAGAAATATCTTCAGCAAGTTTATCACCTTCAACATTACAGCAAAACGACTCTGATGACTTGTCTGGTGTGAGTGTGTTATTAGTTGAAGATAACTTGGTTAATCAGTTAGTTGCTAAAGAACTTCTGATGAGCCTAAAAGCAACCGTGACTATTGCAGATGATGGTCAACAAGCTTTAACTTTACTTGAAGAAAAAACTTTTGATATTGTCTTGATGGATATACAAATGCCAGTAATGGACGGGTTAACTGCAGCAGAAGAAATACGTAAGCAACCCAAATTCCATCATTTGCCTATTATTGCTATGACGGCTCATGCACGTGAGGAAGATAAGCAGCGAAGTTTAGATGTAGGTATGAACTTGCATATGTCAAAGCCGGTAACTGCTAATTTACTATTGCTGAATATATCACAAGCATTACAGTTGGATGCTACATAAATAATGCCTTTATGATGCACGCACTTTGACCAATTTAATTAACGTTTCTTTCAATAATTAACTGAGGTTTTTAGAAAACAATCGTTCTAATTTGTTAATTGTCTCTTTGATATTATTGACATCTGTTGGTGCAATAAAAATAGTATCATCGCCAGCAATGGTGCCAAGTACGCCATCACTTTTACCTAAACTATCTAATAAACGTGCGATTAATTGTGCGGCACCTGGGCTTGTTTGTATGATAATCATCATGCCATTGTGTTCAATTTCTAACACTAGTTGTTTTAAGGGGCTTTGTGCTGTTGGTACGCCAAGCTCTGCTGGTAAACAATAAACCATTTCTTGGCGAGCGTTACGCGTGCGAACCGCGCCAAATTTGCTTAGCATGCGTGATATTTTTGATTGACTAATATTATCAAAGTCTAAAGATTTTAATGCGTCAACAATTTCACCTTGTGAGCCAAATTGTTCTTGTTTTAATAAATCTTTAAATGCTTGTACTAATGCTTCTTGTTTTTGTTGGCCAGTCATTATGTGTAATTTAACCCTTTTTTTCCCACTAATTTAAACAGTTTTAACTTGAATTTCTTACTTTAAAGTAGTCTTAAATAGCCTTAATACTAAAGTTGAATTCTTTCATTTACGTATTATACGTTATCATATGTGCAATAATAATTGTTTTTTTGTTGGCTATACTATATCTTTTGCACAACAAAATTTACGTATTTACTCGAATAATCTTTATTATATAGTTTTACATCCACTTAAATTTCGGAGAGAACACATGAAAGTAGCAGTATTAGGCGCAGCTGGCGGTATTGGCCAAGCATTATCTTTATTATTAAAAACTCAATTACCTGCAGGTTCTGAGTTATCTTTATATGACGTTGCGCCAGTAGTACCAGGTGTTGCTGTTGATTTATCACACATCCCTACCGCAGTTAAAGTTGAAGGCTTTGGTGCTGACGATTTAGCTGGTGCACTTTCAGGTGCTGATATTGTAATTATTCCAGCAGGTATGCCACGTAAGCCAGGTATGGACCGTGCTGATTTATTTGCAGTAAATGCTGGTATCATCAAAACATTAGCAGAAGGCATTGTTGCTAACTGTCCAAAAGCTTTAGTTGGTATTATTACTAACCCAGTAAACGGCACTGTGCCAATTGTTGCTGAAGTATTCAAAAAAGCGGGTACTTATGACAAAAACCGTGTATTTGGTGTAACAACTCTTGATGTAATTCGTAGTGAAGCATTCATTGCTGAATTAAAAGGCTTAAACGTAAGTGACGTTAAAATTCCAGTAATTGGCGGTCACTCAGGTACAACTATTTTACCACTTCTTTCACAAGTTGAAGGCGTTACTTTCTCTGATGAAGAAGTTGCAGCATTAACTCCACGTATCCAAAATGCTGGTACTGAAGTTGTAAATGCTAAAGCGGGTGGCGGTTCTGCTACTTTATCAATGGGCGCTGCTGCTGCTCGTTTTTGTTTATCTTTAGTAAAAGGTTTACAAGGCGAAGAAGTTGTAGATTACGCTTATGTTGACGTTGAAGGCGGTGATGCACCATATTTTGCTCACCCAGTACGTTTAGGCGTAAACGGTGTTGCTGAAATTTTACCTTACGGTGAATTAAGCGCGTTTGAAGAAAAAGCTAAAAATGACATGCTTGAAACATTAAAAGCTGACATCCAAGAAGGTGTTGACTTTATGGCTTAATGCCATGTTGAAAGTTACCCGTAGTGAGTTTTGAAGCTCGTTACGGGTATTTTTTTGTCTTTTTTATGTAACACCTTTTGAAATAAGAAACTCTGCATATTCCTTATCTGTTCTCATAATGTGATTTGTAAGCCAGCGCTTAAGAAACAGCATTAAATCTGCACTCATCGTCCCTTGAGGGTTAGCAATAAACTTTTCTTTTAACTCAACTACTTGAGCAATTAGTTCGTTGTGTTGTCGCTTGTGCTCTTCTGAATCTGCATAGCCAAATTCTGCAAACATATTTTCTTCATAGGCAAAATGCTTTTGCGTGTATGCGGCTAACCCTGTAAATATTTTTCCTAATAATTCATCTGAGCTATTAGTTAACATGGCATCATTTAATGCATTGATCATATTAACTAATTTTTTGTGTTGTTCGTCGACGCTATCGATTCCAACACTTAAGTCGGCTGTCCATTCAATTAGTGCCATAAGAGCATCCTGAAAAGTTATTAATCTTTAATCAACGTTAGTGGTCGAACAGAAATTACACAAGGTAAAACTCATGTAAACCTGTGTTAGATCAATAAATACGATGCAGCTAGGTAGGTTATCTACCCCAAGGGTTAGCAGGTGTAGAAGAGCGCTCTCGTGTTTTTTTAGCACGCTTTTGTCGCAGATTTTCTGCATCTTCAAAGCTTAATTCTGCGGGTTCTCCGGGCGTTTGATGTGCTGGCACGATGCGATCTCGCGGTGGCAATTCAAATTGGCTATCATCGGCACGGGGTAAATTTTTATATTGATATAAATAAAAAGCTTCAACTTTATTTTTTGCCCATTCAGTTTTCTTTAAAAACTTTAAACTAGACTGAATGCTAGGGTGTGTTTTAAAACAGTTTAAGTTGAGGTAAGCATTTAAAATTTCAAAACCATAATGGTCAACTAACTCTGTGATTACTTGCTCTAAACCAACGCCGTGTAGAGGATTATTCTCGTATATATTATCTGAACTCATTTAATAAACTCTTATGTTAACGGTTTAAGCACTACGATTAGCGGCAATGTGAGCTAAAGAAACTAAAGCTTGTTTATATTCAGACTCAGGCAATATTGCTAAAGCTTGAATTGCTTTATCTGCTTCTATTTCGGCTTTTTTCTGGGTATAGGTCAGAGCATTAGTTTGCTTCATTGCATCTAAAATTTCATCTAAATGCTCCATGCCATTGCCGTGTTCAATTGCATCTCTTATTAACTGTTTTTGCTTCTCATTTCCGTGTGCCATAGCGTACAGTAAAGGTAGAGTAGGTTTGCCTTCAGCTAAATCATCACCAACATTTTTTCCCATTTCTTTAGCATCAGCAGTGTAATCCAAAATATCATCAACTAATTGGAACGCTGTACCTAGATATCTACCGTAATCAGCCATTGCTGCTTCTGTTGCACTATCTTGTTTAGTGACAACAGCGGCAAGTCGAGTTGCTGCTTCAAAAAGTTTAGCTGTTTTACAATAAATTACCTGCAAATAGCTTTCTTCAGTGGTATCAGGATCATTACAGTTCATTAACTGCAATACTTCACCTTCCGCAACAATATTCGTCGCATCAGATAAAATATCCATGATGCGCATATCACCTAATTTTGTCATCATTTGAAAGGAGCGAGTATAAAGAAAATCACCGACTAAAACGCTAGCACTATTACCAAATAAGGCATTAGCCGTTTCACGCCCACGACGCATGTTAGACTCATCAACTACATCATCATGTAAGAGAGTAGCGGTATGAATAAACTCGATAATAGCTGCAATTGTGCAATGGTCATCATTAAGTTTTATCGCATTTGACTGGTTTAATGCTTGCGCAGTTAGTACCGTAAGCATTGGACGCATGCGTTTGCCGCCGGCATTAACTATGTATATGCCTAATTGGTTGATTAAAGCAACGTCAGAGTGCAACTGGCCATAAATAAGGTCATTAACCTTGGTCATATCATTTTGTGAGAGTGCTTGAATTGCTTTTATATCCACTTACTTTGTTTCCGTTTGGGCTAGGTGATTTATATTAACCACTATATCGATGGGGTTTTATAACCGTTTTGCCTTAACTTGTATATAAAACGGCTATATGTATCGTAAATTCTACACTATATTTGCGGATATAAAAGCTTACATAATAGGTTTATAGTGACTTTGTCGCTAATTTATCTCTTTGATTTATTATGAAAATTAAAAACTTCAGAAATCATTACTTTTATGCTTGCTCTCCTACGTTTCTTCGCGTAGAATTCGCGCCCTATATTTTTAAAATTAGCAACACATAAAGTTGTTGCAGTACGGAGTAGCTATGTACGCGGTATTCCAAAGCGGTGGTAAACAGCATCGT
>CAXIBS010000005.1:0-67006 GCA_964022585.1 uncultured Colwellia sp. | reverse complement strand
GTTACCATTTCTAGCAGTGATAGTATTAGTTTCTCTATAAGTGAGAGTTTACCTTCATTTTCTTTTTCTTCCATGGGACGTCCTGTTGGCTGTATTGCTAAAGATCCTTGTGATATAACTCTAACCATTGCAGGAAGCGAAAGTTTAAGTGTTTTTATTAATGAAGAAGGCTTTATTTATGCACTTTAATTTTCGGTTTGAAAAAGAGAAAGGTTTCACTTTAATAGAAACAATTGTAGGTATCGTAGTATTAGCCATTTCTCTTTCAGTGATAACAACACTTATTTATCCTGTTGCAGAGAGAAATGCGGAACAACTTCACCAGATAAAAGCTGCTGAATTAGGGCAGTCAATGTTGAATGAAATTCAGAGCAAAGCTTTTGATGAAAACTCAGATATGGCTGGTGGTCTTATTCGTTGTGGTGAGTTAGGTGTAGCTTGTTCAACCTCTATGGGAGCAGATATAGACCCTATTTCATCTACCTTAGAAACAAGAATTACTTTTAATGACGTTGATGATTATAATGGCTTAACTTATACATCTGGTAATATTAAAAACTCGCAAGGGCTGAATATAGATTTATATATAGGCTACGCCATGAATATTGTTGTGTGTAATGATAGTGACTATGATGGAGATTGTACCACTAATAGCAATACGTCCACTGCTAAGTTAATTACTGTTACCATTACAACCCCTGCCGGGTTTGATATTAGCTTTTCAACCTATCGAGTTAACTTTTAATGAATAAACGGTTGTCTCATAAAATATCAGGTTTCACTTTAATAGAGTTAATTTCTGTTATTGTTATTCTTGGCATTCTAGCGGTAAGTGTTAGTAGCTTTTTAAAGTTTGGCACCCAAATATATGCAGAAACAACTGTAAGAGATCAAATAATATCATCTGCACGTTTTGCTGTAGAACGATTAAATAGAGAAGTTAGGCAGGCATTACCAAATAGCCTCAGAGCATATACTAACTCTTCAGGCTTTTCTTGCTTACAATTTACACCTATTGTAGCAAGTACAACTTATATTGATTTAGCCGTTTTACCTGAACCTGCCAGTACCACACTGCAAATAATTCCATTTAATGATGATAACTTACCTCAAGCAACGAAAGTCATTGCTTATCCTTTAGAGTTAGATGATTTAGCTGAAGTGTCAGATAAAAATCATGTGTTTTCTAGTTTAAATAAAACGGTTGAGCCTTGGATACTTAATTTTTCTACATCGATTTTCTTTGAAAGCGATTCACCTTCACAGCGCATTTACTTTATTGGTGATAATATAGATTACTGTTTAACAGGAACCAGTTTAACTCGTAATACTATTCTGATGGCTCAAGATATAACTAATAATTCTGCTTTTCAGGTTTTACCAGCATCATTACGACGAAATGCGTTAGTGCAAATCTACTTACATTTTGAAAAAAATGATGAGAAAGTTACATTTAATAATGAAATACAGGTGCTAAATGTACCTTAATAAAATGCGATTAAATAAGCATCATAATTCTCAACGGGGCAGTGCACTGGTTATTGCCGTATTTATTATTGTTATAATGACTTTATTGGGAGCTGCACTAGTTCGTATGATGAGTTCTAATGCTGAAACAGTTGTGTATGAAGTGCTTGGTATTCGTGCTTACCAAGCAGCGCATGCGGGTATGCAAAGAGAGCTTGCCGAAATATTTCCTCTTGCTCCAGCAGGTAGTGTTTGTAATCCATCTTCTAACTATGATTTTTCAGCGATTAAAGGCTTAGAGAATTGTGAAGCAACGAATGTTACTTGTTCAGAGTCAATAATATTAAGTAGTACTTATTATACTATTAAAAGTATAGGTCAGTGTGATGTTGCGGGGGTATTAACCTCAAGAGAGATTGAGGTAAGAGCAAAAAGGTTGTAATAGCAATTGTCAGTCTTTTTTACATTTGTTGTCTTTATGTTGTATTGTATTATCAAGTTACTTTTAAGTTACTGTTAATATTAGCTTAATAAATCATGGTTCAATATTTGCTTTGTTGAAAGTATAATTATTGTAGTATTGATTTTTTTGCCATGGTTTGGCTCTGGAGTTTTTAATGATTAAATATATTTTGAACACGTTAATATCTATTGTTTTGCTGTCTTTCTTATCAGTCACTCAAGCAACACCTATTACCAATTTGACGCAAGCTGAACTAGACGTTCGTGATTATACTAATGCTGAGGATCAATTATCCGCAAGCCTATTAGGCATTAACTATATAAATTATAAGGGTTACGATTGGGCTTGGGTGTCTTCAGTTAATATAGAAGATTTTGGTACTAATACATTGTACGCGCCTGAGTTGCAAGAAAACTGGCAGTTTGCTGATGATGCTTTGCTCACAATATTAAGAACAGAATTAACGGTAGCTGACTTTACAGCAGCTGATGGTACTACAATTATCCAAGCAACAGATTTTTTTAATTCTGAAATAGATACTGTTGATGTACCGGCTGATGGCTTGCTTACAGCTGCACGAAGTGAACTGGTGACAACAAGTAATCCTATGCATGTACTTTTCCAGTACTATGAAACTTTCTATGTTCGTCCTGCCCAGGTTCCAGAGCCTTCAACGTTGATGATTTTTGCATTAGGATTAGTTACTTTAGTTAGTAAAAAAAGACTATTTAATTAAGCTAAATTTCGTTAAATTGTAATACTTTTGAAGCCTCGCTAGTACGGGGCTTTTTATTGCCAAAATTTAAGTGTTTATTATTGAGGAAAATAAGCTATCTATTAGCTAAATGATTTAAATATTAGTAATAGATAAACCATATCTAATACTTGGGCCATAAAACTTAAACTTTTATCATTAAAAACAAGCTACATAATAGAATTGGCTTTAATAGTCAGGTATGATTGTCCGATCTGATAAAAGAACAATATTTCGCACTAACTATTTGCACTTATAAAGTCGCATTTTACAGGACATTTCTAGCTTATGTTTAAAAAAATACGTGGTATGTTTTCTAATGATTTGTCTATCGATTTAGGAACAGCCAACACCCTTATTTATGTAAAAGACCAAGGTATTGTTTTAAACGAACCTTCAGTGGTTGCCATTCGTCAAGATCGTGCCGGTGGTTCTAAAAGTGTCGCAGCTGTGGGCATGGCCGCAAAACAAATGTTAGGTCGTACACCAGGAAATATTGAAGCTATTCGCCCGATGAAAGATGGCGTAATCGCAAACTTTTTTGTTACCGAAAAAATGCTGCAACACTTTATTAAACAAGTGCACAGTAATAACTTTCTTCGTCCTAGCCCTCGTGTTTTAGTTTGTGTTCCTTGTGGTTCAACACAAGTTGAGCGACGCGCTATACGTGAATCTGCTATGGGAGCGGGTGCTCGTGAAGTTTATTTAATTGATGAGCCTATGGCAGCAGCTATTGGTGCAGGAATGCCTGTATCTGAAGCAACCGGCTCTATGGTTGTTGATATTGGCGGTGGTACTACAGAAGTAGGCATAATTTCATTAAATGGTGTTGTTTATTCGTCGTCTGTAAGAATTGGTGGCGATAAATTTGATGAAGCTATTATTAACTATGTTCGTCGTAATTTTGGTAGTTTAATTGGTGAAGCAACTGCTGAACGCATTAAACATGAAATTGGCTCTGCTTATCCAGGCGATGAAGTGATTGAAATAGAAGTACGTGGCCGTAATCTTGCTGAAGGCATACCACGAAGCTTTACATTAAATAGCAATGAAATTCTTGAAGCGTTACAAGAGCCATTAACAGGTATTGTAAGTGCTATAATGGTAGCTTTAGAGCAGTCTCCACCTGAATTAGCTTCAGATATATCTGAGCGTGGTATGGTACTTACAGGCGGCGGCGCATTATTAAAAGACATTGACCGTTTATTAATGGAAGAGACGGGGATTCCAGTTGTTGTTGCTGAAGATCCGCTAACATGTGTTGCTAGAGGTGGCGGTAAAGCATTAGAAATGATTGATATGCATGGGGGCGATCTTTTCTCCTATGAATAAAATTGAAATTTCTTCTTTGTTATTTAATCTAATAACGGCGTTAAAAGTACTCATTGATTAGTATCAACTCTGTGCTTTTTCCTTATTTTTGGAATAACTTCCAGCGAAGAAAGTAGCAATTTATTACAAAGAGTTGAGATTAATAGAACATACAATAAGAAGTTTGTAACTGGTTTTTTATGAACCCAATTTTTAAACATGGACCATCTCCATTGCACCGACTTATGTTGGTGCTTTTTTGTTCTGCATTATTGATATTTTTTGACTATAAAATGGCTAGCTTTGAATCAGCACGAGGCTATTTACAGTCATTAGTTAGCCCATTGCAATATTTAGCCAATACCCCAAAACAATTAATGGCATGGGCTTCAACAAACCTCACCACTCGTCAGCAGTTGATGACAGAAAATCAGCAATATCGTTTGAATGAATTGACCTTTCAAGAAGAGGCAATGCAACTTGTTATTTTAAAACAAGAAAATGAGCGATTACGATCTTTACTTGCATCACCTCTTCGCAGTGAAATAAAAAAAATGGTAGCAGAGGTTATATCGGTAGATAGTGATCCCTATACCCATCAAATTGTTATTAATAGGGGAGCTAGTGACGGTGTCTATGAAGGGCAGGCAGTGCTTGATGCTCTCGGTATTGTTGGACAAATATTACATGTTGGGCAAACCAGTTCACGTGTCATACTTATCACTGATATATCTCATGCTGTTCCTGTTAGAGTACAACGTAATGGTTTGAGGCTATTGGCTTCTGGTAGCGGGCAAATTGATAAATTAACTCATAACTTTGTTCCACAAAGTGCTGATATAAAAGCAGGGGATTTATTGGTGACTTCAGGTTTAGGTGGAAAGTATCCAGAAGGTTATCCTGTGGCAGAAGTTTCTTTTGTAAGTAATGATGAATCAAGAGAATTTGTTCGAGTATATAGCACTCCTGTGGCTCAAATTGATCGATTGCGTTATCTGTTATTGTTGTCAGAAAAAGAGCCTCAAAATATTTTCGCTCCAAAAGTAAAAGCAGAAGATTCACCATCAGGTGGAAAAGTTCAAATTAAGGTTATTAATTAATGTTTGCGCATAACGGTATCATTATTTTACTTACCTTGTTGGTTGCTCTAATAGCAAGCATAATGCCTATGCCTCTAAGTGTTGATGCTTTTCGTCCTGACTGGGTGCTTATTGTTTTAATGTATTGGTGTATGGCGTTGCCTGGGCGGGTGAATATAATCACTGCCTGGGTTATGGGTTTTTTGCTTGATGTATTGTTGGGGTCAGTATTGGGTGTCCATGCGGCAGCTATGTCTATCTCAATCTATATTATTATTGGAAATTATCAGAAAATACGTAATTTTTCTATTTGGCAACAAGCATTGATTACTGGTGTATTAGCTGCCTTGTATCACCTTGTGGTTTTTTGGTTGCAGCGGTTCTTAATTGATGTGGTATTTTTACCAAGCTATTTATATCCTGTTATAACAACTATCGTCTTATGGCCTTGGGTATTTTACCTTTTACGTAAAGTACGACGAAACTTTTCTATTAAATAATGCAAGAGAGCGCATAATGAAACAACTTATTCTTGCTTCACAGTCACCTAGACGAAAAATTCTTTTAGAGCAGCTAGGCTACAAGTTTAGTACGCTAGTGGCAAATATTGATGAGTCGGTATGTGCTCACGAGAGCGCTAGTGATTATGTATTGCGATTAGCCGAAGAAAAAGCGCTGGCTATTTTTAATTCATTATCATTTGAGCAACAAAAAAAATCATTAGTTTTAGGTGCTGATACCTGTGTTGTTATTGATGGTTTTATTTTAGGTAAACCTGCAAATGAAGTGGAATGTATTGAAACCCTATTACGATTAAGTAGTAATCAACATCAAGTGTTAACGGCAATTGCAGTGGTTGGCTATGAAGCTGATGATAAACTGAAAGTATCAAAAGAAGTAATTGAGACGCAAGTCTACTTTAAATCATTAACAGCAGATGAAATAACACGTTATTGGCAAACGGATGAACCTAAAGATAAAGCGGGCTCTTATGCTATTCAAGGCATAGGAGGTCAGTTTGTTACTAAAATTGATGGTAGTTATTCAGCTGTAGTTGGACTACCACTATATGAAACAGCGCAGCTGTTAGTTAAAGCGGGTTTACCAACAACTATTCAATCTAATGGTTAACGAGACGATCAATTTCCATAAGAAGCAGTAAGGAATAAGCAATATGAGCAGTGAATTATTAATCAATGTAACTCCTACTGAGACAAGGGTCGCTTTAATTGAGCATGGCTCGTTGCAAGAGGTTCATATTGAGCGTGAAGCAAAACGTGGCATTGTGGGAAATATTTACTTAGGTAAGGTTATTCGAGTACTCCCCGGTATGCAGGCTGCTTTTATTGATATAGGGCTTGATAAAGCCGCTTTTCTTCATGCATCAGATATTAATTCTAAGCTTATTTTAAAAGAAGAAACTAAACAGGTTCCTGATATCCGTGCTTTAGTTCATGAAGGTCAGTATCTAATGGTGCAAGTAGTAAAAGATCCTCTTGGTACTAAAGGTGCTCGCTTAACAACAGATATCACCATTGCTTCTCGCTATTTAGTTTTAATGCCAAATGCTACACACGCAGGAATTTCTCAGCGTATTGAAAATGCACAAGAGCGAAAGCGCCTAAAAGAGATAGTAAGTCCATATTGTGATGAGCATCATGGTTTTATTGTGCGTACAGCAGGCGAAGGAGCTGATGAGCAAGAGCTTAAACATGATGCTGAATTTTTGCGTCGTGTTTGGAAGAAAGTACAAGAACGTAAACAACGAAAACAAGTGAATAGACCACTGTATCAAGATTTATCATTATCATTACGTGTGCTACGTGATTTTGTTGGTGTTGATTTTGAACGAATCCGTATTGATTCCAAACTAACGTACGATCAATTAGTTATTTTTGCTGAAGAGTTTGTACCTGAACTTACACAGGTAATGGAATACTACCCAGGTGAGCGTCCAATTTTTGACTTGTTTTCAGTTGAAGTTGAAATACAACGAGCTTTGCATCGTAAAATAGAATTGAAGTCTGGTGGTTATTTGATTATTGATCAAACAGAAGCAATGACTACGATTGATATCAATACAGGCGCTTTTGTTGGTCACAGAAATCTTGAAGATACTATTTTTAGTACTAATATCGAAGCTACTCAAGCGATTGCTAGACAGCTTAGGTTGAGAAATTTAGGTGGAATTATTATTGTTGATTTTATTGATATGCATGATGAAGATCATAAGCGAAGAGTGTTGAGTAGCTTAGAAATGTCAATGTCAAAAGATAATGTTAAATTTAGTGTCCAAGGGTTCTCTTCACTAGGTTTAGTAGAAATGACGCGCAAGCGTACGCGCGAAAGCTTAGAGCATGTGCTGTGTAGTGAATGTCCTATTTGTACAGGACGTGGTAATCTAAAGACTGTTGAAACAGTATGCTTTGAAATTTTACGCGAAATTGTCCGAGTAAACCGTGCTCATGATGCGGATAAATTTATTGTTTATGCATCATCATCGGTTAGTGATTTCCTTGTTAATGATGAGTTCGACAGTCTAGCTGAAGTAGAAGTTTTTATTGGTAAATCAATAAAAGTTAAAACAGAAACTATGTATTCTCAAGAGCAGTTCGATGTGGTGATGATGTAGTCACAAGCTACTCACTCTTAGGAAAATAATTATAAATGTCAATCGCAAGCGTTTCAAACCGTTGGCTCAATCGTCTCTATAAAGTACTCGCAATTATGCTGGTATGTTTGGCGGTTTTGATCAGCGCATTTCGATTGTTATTACCTTACATTGAACATTATCGTCAAGACTTTCAAAACTATATCAATAGTAATAATCAAACAAATATTATTATTGGTGGTTTAGGTATGAGCTGGCAAAGTTCTGGCCCGACTTTATTTGCAGATCAAGTAACATTAGTTGATAGTGAACTTGCTCACGTAACCATAGAGCATCTTGAAGTCCAGCTTGATTTTTGGGCTACAATAACAACGCAGCAACTCATTTCAAGTAATTTAGTTCTTGATGGCGCGGTTGTTAATATTGACCAACGAGTGTGGGATCTAAAGCAGAGTAAAGCAGAGCCCGAAAGCACATCAAAGCCAGAAGAAAAGACCTTTAACCTAGATAAAATTTTAGATGTTTTCTTAAACCGAATTAATAGCTTATCCTTAAAGGATAGTCAAATATCAATTCATAATGATGCCGTTGATCGGGATTTTCATATTAATAACTTACGCTGGTTAAATGATGGCTCGCGTCATCAAGCGCAAGGTAACTTTATAGTTAACGATCTCAGTAGTAATAACTTACTTTTGCAAATAGATATTCAAGGCTCTGCTTTTGAAGAGCTAACTGGCTCTATGTATGTTGAAGCAAATCACCTTGATATAACGCCTTGGCTAGACAGTTTATTAGTTCTTGATAATGCCAAAACTAAAACTGATGTTGGCTTTTCTTCGTGGTTAGAAGTTAACGAAGGTAATATTGAGAGATTACATATATCTTTACATGAAAACTTTTTTAGTTGGAAAACAGCAGAACAAAATCATGACTTAGCTTTAAGTAAAGGGCAGATTTTATTAATTAATGGCAATGAGGATGATAGTTTTAAGCTTTTTACTACACCCTTTACAGTTCAACTAGATAAACAAGAAAAGCAAGAATATGTAATACAGTTGCATAAAAAAAAGAATGACTTCTCAATCTACTTCTCGACCCTTGAATTAGCATTAATTAGCCAAATTTCACCATTATTTAATTCTGAAGGGTTAGGGAAAACCTTATCTGAGTTATCCTTTAAAGGGCAAGCGAATGAATTATACCTGCAAGAAACCGCCGGTGAAATTAAGGCATTAGCAAGTTTTGATGAGGTATCTACACAATACAGTCAAGGTATCCCTGGGATTCAAAACCTTTCAGGACAGCTAAGCTATAGTCAGCAGAATCTGCATCTAGAGTTATCTGCATTAGAGGGTGCTCTTGATTTTTCACAACATTTTGTTTTACCTATTCCATATGACTCACTCAATGTTATCGTTGATTTAACCTTTGTTGAGCAAGGTTGGCAATTGGAAGTTAATAATGTCACGTTAGACTCAAGTGAATTAAGTTTATCTGCTGACTTACGTATTGACTCTTTTGAAAATACTGATGCGAGTATGTCTTTATTAGCCAGTGTTATCGATGCTGACGTAAGTAAGGTAGGACACTATTATCCGTTAACATTAATGAGCAGCAATTTAGTTGAATATTTAAATAATGGTCTTATTGATGGAAAAATATCACAGGCTAATGTCTTATTTAATGGGCCTTTAGCTAAATTCCCCTTCCATGAAAATGAAGGGATATTTGTTGTTGATGCTGAGTTAGAAGATGCAACATTTATGTTTGATGAACAATGGCCATCAATCACTGACTTTTCAGCTAATTTAAATTTTACTAATAATAGTATGTTAATTACGGGTAGAGAAGGAAGCTTAGAAGGGCTTGATGTTAATGGAGTACAAGCTGCTATTGATGATTTAGGTAATGAACAGGTACTTGTGTTAGATACATTAATTCAGTCATCACCTGCAAGTGTAGTCGCAAACTTAATGAATCAAAGCCCACTAAAAGGTAGTGTTGGTGAGGTATTAGAACAATTACAAGTTAGTGGTGATATTAATGGAAAGTTTCATTTAAACTTACCATTAAACGCAACAGACCAAGTATTAGCTAGTGGTTTAATTAACTTTCATGATAATGAAGTTAACTTGCAAACACCGCAAATGAGCTTTAGCCAAGTAAGTGGCCAATTGAGTTTTGAAAATGAAACATTAAAAACTGAAAACTTATCACTTAAGTGGCAAGGCTTACCGTTAGACTTAGTGGTTAATGCTTCAAATAAAGTTGATTATTATGATACTAATATTGCCATAGTAGCCGATTGGAAAGCTGATGCTTGGAAGCAGAAAATTTCACCAAGTTTACAAAAATACTTTGATGGCAAGTTACAGTTTCAAGGTGATATTTCTCTTTATCAACATCACAACGGAGGTTTTTCATACCAGTTTGCCGTTGACTCTAACTTGCAGCAATTAGAGCTTAACCTTCCACAGCCATACAACAAAAATAAACAGACGGAATCCCCTTTAAAAATTGCAGTGTCAGGACAATTAGATAAATCCACTTTTAATGCTTCTTATGGTGATAAGCTCAGCTTTTCTGGTGTACTTGGGCATGAAGGTAGTTACTTTTCGCGTGCCCATATTGTTTTAGGTAATGATAAAATGCTTTTGCCTATGGATGGTTTTCATATTACCACCAATCTTGAAAATGCTGACTTTAGCGTTTGGCAGCCCTTGATAAGTGATATAGTTGAAACAGTTTCTCCTGCTAATACTACTAAAAATGTAAACGAACCTGAAGGTACACCCTCTTTATTTTTAACACCTGAACGTATCCGCGGAAATATTACTCAGTTAGATGTTTTGGGACAAAAGTTACACAATGTTTCTTTTAATTTATTAGATCAAACCAATTGGTGGCTACTACAATTGAATGCTGATGAAACACGTAGCCAAATTAAATTTTATCCAAACTGGCTAGAGCAGGGTGTTGACATAAATGCTGACTTTATCCACTTAATGACAAAAACTGATGAAGAAGTAGAAAACACCTCCTCTAATACAAGTGAAATAGCTGCACTGTCAGCTACAAATAAAACTGTATTTGAAAACATACCAAAAATTAATTTACATTGTGACCTTTGTATCATTGATGAATTAAATTTAGGGCAAGTCAACCTGTCTGTTACGCGTCATGGACAAGATATAATTGAGCTAGACTACTTTAATGGAAAGCGTGAAAAAGCAGAGTTTAATTTGGTAGGAAAATGGCAGAAAAACGATAATATTAATGCTACAAATATTTCAGGCGAATTAGCACTAAAAGATATTGAATATGAATTAGGGCAGCTAGATTATGGCTCTATTATTCGAGACAGTGGCGGTAAATTAAAATTAGCACTTAACTGGCAAGGTGGCCCGCATGAATTTGATATAGCGAACCTTAATGGAGAACTCAATGCTAATATCGACGATGGCTATTTAGCTGAAGTTAGTGATAAAGCAAAAATATTCTCAGTGTTAAGCTTACAATCAATAGTAAGAAAATTAACATTAGATTTTCGTGATATTTTTAGTAACGGTATGTTCTATAAAGATATAAAAGGGGACTACCATATTAGTGACGGGGTGTTATATACAGATAATACCCGTATGAATGGTACGGCAGGTAATTTGTATATTAAAGGCAATACCAACTTTACGACTAATACTCTCGATTATAAAATGTCATATAAGCCAAATTTAACTGCGAGTTTACCGGTAATTGCCTGGGTTACGACACTTAATCCCATGGTTTTCTTAGCAGGAGTAGCACTTGATCAAGTTATTACTTCTCAAGTAGTCTCAGAGTTTAACTTTGAACTAACAGGTAGTGTGAATGAGCCTAATTTTAAGGAAGTAAATCGTAAAAGTAGAGATATTAGCGTTGGCCGCTCTACACCTCCAACATTTATTGATGAGTGAAGGCTAAATGAAAAATAAAATAAACCAAGGTGATTTACATCATGATTAAACTCAGCGCCATTCAACTTACTTCTACGCCGGATGTTGAACAAAATATCAGTGCTATTGCTAGGCAACTTGCAAAATTAACAGCAGCTTCGAATGCATCTGAGATAGAGCATATTGTGGTGTTGCCAGAGTGTTGTTTATTTTTTGGTGCAAGTGATAAAGAGCAATTATTATTGGCTCAGCAGTCAAAGAATGAGAATAGTCTACAATTATCATTAAGCAAGTTAGCCAAGCAATATAAAGTGACGCTTATTGGTGGAACAATTCCTATTTTAGCTGATAGTGGAGACAAATTCACAAACACTAGTTGTGCATTTAATACTAGCGGTGAACTGATTACTCAGTATGATAAAATCCATTTATTTGATGTTAACGTTGAAGATAGTGAAAAAACTTACTCTGAATCTCGTTATACTCAAGCTGGTACTAAGGCTTGTGTAGCAAAAACAACTATGGCTACAATTGGAATGTCGGTCTGCTTTGATGTTCGCTTTCCATTGCTATATCAGAAGCTTAGTGAATTAGGCGCAGATATTATTGTTGTGCCGAGTGCTTTTACTCGTGTTACTGGCAAAGCGCATTGGCAAACATTATTGCAAGCTAGAGCTATTGAAAACCAAGTTTATATTATTGCTGCTGGACAAGAGGGTGTGCATGCAAATGGTAGGGAAACATGGGGACATTCAATGATTATCAATCCTTGGGGTGAAATATTATCTTGCCTTGAACAAGGAGAGGGAGTTGTTACAAGTGAATATACTCCTTTAGAAATACAAAAAATACGTACAAGTATGCCATTGAAGCGTGCTTTAATATCCAATTAAAAATCGAGTGTTAAATGAATAATGTTGAGCAAGCACTACTGACAGATAGCCATATCGATGATGATATTTTATCTGAAACATTAAATAGTATGATGGGTCGGAAAGTAAATTTTGCTGACTTATATTTCCAGTCTAGTCAAAATGAATCTTGGATGCTTGAAGATGGAATAGTTAAAGAAGGCTCTTATAACATGGAGCGAGGCGTTGGTGTTCGTGCTATTTCGGGAGAGAAAACAGGTTTTGCTTATTCTGATGATATTTCTCCATTATCTTTAAGACAAGCTGCAGATGCTGCTAAAGGAATTGCAGATAGTGGTAACGGCGCAGAAGTTAAAGCATTCAAACGTCAATCATCTATTAAAATTTATCAAACTGTAGAACCACTTGGTAGCTTAACGCAAGAACAAAAAATAGATTTACTTCATCAAGTAGAAGCCCATGCCAGACAAATAGATAGCAGAGTTACTCAAGTTATTGTGAGTCTTTCAGGGGTTCATGAAAAAATACTTGTTGCTGCTAGCGATGGTACCTATGGTACAGATATTAGACCGTTAGTTCGTTTAAATTGCTCTGTGCTAGTGGAAGAAAACGGTAAACGTGAGAGAGCAAGCTCCGGTGGTGGCGCTCGCACTGATTACAGCTACTTTTTTGAATTAGAAAACAACGGCTCAGGCCAAGGAAAAGCACGCTATTTAACTTACGCTGAAGAAGCGGTACGTCAAGCATTGGTTAATTTAGTTGCCATTGATGCTCCAGCAGGAACTTTTCCTGTTGTACTGGGGGCGGGTTGGCCTGGCGTGCTATTACATGAAGCGGTTGGTCATGGCTTAGAAGGTGACTTTAATCGTAAAGGTTCATCGGCTTTCTCAGGAAAAATAGGACAGCAAGTTGCTTCAACACTATGTACCATCGTTGATGATGGCACGATAGAAAATCGTCGAGGTTCAGTTAGCATTGATGATGAAGGCACACCTGGTCAATATAACACTTTAATTGAAAATGGTATTTTAAAAGGCTATATGCAAGATAAGCATAATGCCGAGTTGATGGGGGTTAAACCAACAGGAAATGGCCGTCGTGAATCTTATGCTCATTTACCTATGCCACGTATGACTAATACCTATATGCTGGCAGGTGAATCTAGCCCTGAAGATATTATAAAATCAGTGAAAAAGGGGGTTTATGCACCAAACTTTGCTGGTGGGCAAGTTGACATCACGTCAGGTAAATTTGTTTTCACTAGTTCAGAAGCGTACTTAATTGAGGATGGGGAAATTACCACGCCGATTAAAGGAGCTACCCTTATTGGTAGTGGTCCAGAAGCAATGAAACAAGTTTCTATGGTAGGTAATGATTTGAAATTAGATGCAGGTGTTGGTGTCTGCGGAAAAGACGGTCAAAGTGTACCTGTTGGGGTTGGACAGCCAACATTAAAAATTGATGGTATGACTATTGGTGGTACACAGTAAAATAGTACTGATATAGCGATGGCGAGTTGCTCAGAAGTCATTACTTCTACTTATGTAACTCGCTACTTCTCTATTAATTGAAAATTATATTTAGCTATTTTCTTTCAGATAGGCGAATAGATTTTTATAATGTTTTCCTAGTTTCTCTGCTTTTTTCTCTTTCGCTGCATTTCGAACTAGCTGTTTAAGCTTTTGACGTTCCATATTTTCAAACTCAGCAAGTAATGCTTCTATTGCTTCATTACCTTGTTCAATTAATTCATCGCGTAGGCTTTCTAAGCGGACAAATTTAGCTGTTTCTTGTTGATGTTTATTCGCCATAACATCAATTGCTTGGTAGATCGGATCAAGGTCTGTTTCTAATAATATTTTAGCGATATGACGAATATGACGACGTAAAGCTTCATGTTTATTTCGAATTTTATCAGCCACAATCATCGCATCTTTTAGATCTTCACTTAATGGTAAACGGCTGCGTTGATGTTTTGACATCTCTACTATACTTTGAGCAAAATCCTGCAATTGATGCATTTCTTTTTTTATTTCGGTTTTACTCTTTAATTCTTGCTCTAATTCTGATGATAAGTCGTCGATATCGTTGGCTGACTGGGGCATAATAGTTGTTAATATAAGTTAATTTAAATCAATATCTTTATTATACGTAAAAATTAATAAAGTTGATATTTTAAAAGCCTAAGTAGATAAAAAACTATGAGTAAAGCAAACCAGTGTACTGATCCATTAATCGAGCAACAAGAGCAAGTAAAATCGAGAGTTGTGCAAGTCCTTGAATTGGCTAAATCATTAGGGGCTGATGGCGCTGAAGTTGCCATGAGTCGCCAACAAGGATTAAGTGTTGGTACTCGCCTTGGTGAAGTAGAAAATGTTGAATTTACCAATGATGGTGCTTTAGGCATTACTGTTTATCAGCAAGGAAGGAAAGGAAGTGCCTCAACAGCTGATTTGTCTGAGAAAGCGCTTACTCAAGCAGTAGAAGCGGCAGTGAATATCGCCAAGTATACATCGGTTGATGATTGCTCAGGCTTAGCTGATAGAGAGTTGCTAGCGATGAATCCATTGGATTTAGATCTGTATCACCCTAAAGAGCTAACGACTGAGTTGGCTATAGAAATTGCTAAAGAATGTGAACAAAGTGCATTGGATAGTGACTCTCGTATCACTAACTCTGATGGCGCTAATTTAGATTGCTTTTCTGGCTTTAAAGTTTATGGCAATAGCCATGGGCAATTAGTGGGATATCCCAGCTCTCGACATAGTTTAAGTTGTGTTGTTATTGCTGGAAGTGATGATGAAATGCAGCGTGATTATGCTTATGATGTTAACCGTGATTTTAGCTTGTTAGATAGCGGCATTAGTATTGGTAAAAAAGCTGCTAGTGAAGCTCTATCTCGTTTAAACCCACAAAAAATATCAACCCAAAAAGTACCCGTGCTATTTCGTGCTGATATAGCGAATACACTTTGGGGACATTTTATTGCCGCTATTAGTGGTGGTAACTTATATCGTAAATCATCTTTTTTACTTGATGCTATAGGGAAGGATATTTTCCCTGAATTTTTAACAATTCAAGAGCGTCCTCATATCAAAAAAGCATTAGCAAGTAGTGCTTTTGATAGTGAAGGTGTTTTAACTCAAGATAGAGATATTATTATTGATGGGGCATTGCAAACGTATTTATTAACAAGTTACTCAGCACGTAAGTTAGGACTTACATCGACAGGACATGCTGGGGGTATTCATAACTGGTTAGTTAAAGATAAAAATATAGCGAGTAAAGGTAATGTAGACGCTGACTTTGATGCTATGCTAAAAACATTGGGTACAGGACTTTTAGTTACTGAACTGATGGGACAAGGAGTTAATGTTGTCAATGGGGATTACTCTCGAGGTGCTGCAGGTTTTTGGGTAGAAAATGGTGAATTAGCTTACCCTGTAAGTGAAATTACTATCGCTGGAAATTTATCTCAAATGTTTAAAGGTATCATTGCTGTTGGTACTGACATTGATAAACATGGCAGTATCAGAACGGGCTCAATTCTTATTGATGAAATGCAAGTTGCTGGGCAATAGCGTTATTGGATGAGTCAGCTTATTTGAGTGATACTTATAGTGTCACTCAAATAACTAAACTTAACTATGAGCAATTGCTTCTTAGCTAAGTTAATAAAAGCGTTGCAGTACCTAAAAAAGCAAAAATACCAACAACATCTGTAACTGTGGTGATGATGACACTACCGGCCAATGCAGGATCAATATTTAAACGTTTTAATAACAAGGGTATAGCAACACCAGCGAGACCCGCAGCAGTCATGTTCATTAGCATGGCAATAGCTATAACACCACCAAGCATAAGATCTTGCTTCCAAATAGAAACAAATGTTGCAATTAATAGTGCCCAGATAATACCATTTAGAAAGCCAATCGCTGCTTCTTTATGTAGTAGTGCTCGAGCATTACTATCACCAACATGGCCAAGTGCCATACCTCGGATAACTAAGGTTAAGGTTTGGTTACCTGCTACACCGCCCATGCTTGGGACTAAAGAGTTTAAAACCGCTAAAATTGCTAGTTGTTGAAAAATACCTTCAAACATACTTGTTACTGCTACCGCTAATAGCGCAGTGATTAAGTTAACTCCTAGCCATAATGAGCGTTGTTTAGTACTTTTTATAACAGGAGCGAAGGTATCAGCTTCATCATCTAAACCAGCCATACTCATCATAGAGTGCTCGGCATTTTCACGAATAATATCAACAACGTCATCTATTGTTATACGACCAACTAGATGTCCATCTTCATCGATTACTGGAGCAGAGAGCCAATCATGACGTTCAAATAATTGTGCAACCTCTTGCTCATCCATATCAGCTTGAACAGCTTCAATTTCTGCATCAATTAGGCTTAATAAAATAATATCTGGCTGAGCGGTAATGATAGCGGTAATAGAAACAGCACCAATAAATATATTGTTTCTATCAACAACATAAAAAGAATCTGTTGCTTCGGGTAATTGGCCTTTTAAACGTAAGTAACGTAAAACTACATCAACGCTAACTTCTGGGCGCAGTGTAATGGTATCGGTATTCATGATACCACCCGCGGTGTCTTCTTCATAAGACAGTGCGGTTTCTACTCTACTTCTATCTTGTGAGTCCATAGAGCTGAGAACTTTACGATAAACAGCATCAGGCAGAGTACGTAATACTTCTGCAATGTCATCAACATCCATGCCTTCAGCAGCTGCAGCCAGTTTTTCTGGTTGCATGCTTTGTAAGATCCCCTTACGAACCTCTTCATTTAGTTCCTCAAGTACTTCACCATGCTGTTCTATGTCAATTAGCTGCCAGATTATTGGACGGCTTCTAGTGGTAGATGATTCAAGAATAAGGGCTAAATCAAATGGTGACATGCCTTGTAATAACTTACGCACATAAACAAACATACCACTATCAAGTGCTTCATTGACTTGATGTAGCGTTTGATGAATGTTTTCTTGTTCTATTAATTCAGACATAAATATTACGCAAGTTGACTGTGTTTACATACGAAGAGCTTAATCTTCAGCGGTAAAACACTCTATTGAGTTCTTGTATAATGAAGTGTTTCAATGCCTTGAGCTAGTGAGCATAGTTTATCGTAACTTAGTGTTTTTATCAGCCTTTTTGTTACTCATCTTCATCAAACTTATTAGAAATTAACTGACTAATCGCTTGTAATGCTTGCGGAGCATCTACTCCTACAATTGTTACCTTGACTGTTTTTCCTTGTCCGCCAGCTAACAACATAATAGCCATTATACTGTTAGCATCTGCGTTTTTACCTTCTAACTCTAAATTGATAGTGGCTGTAAACTGTTGGCAAAGTTGTGCTAATTTACTCGCGGCACGAGCATGTAAGCCTAACTTATTCACGATGGTTAACTCTTTTGAAACGGTAATTATTTTATCATTTGTTGATGTATTCATCGTACGGACTACTTCTTTGACTTTTCAAGATCTCTGTGACGGGTTTGTACGTCTTTTTGTTCTTTACGAAAGTTGTTGGCCAATAGCTCTGCAATATAAACAGATCTATGTTTACCGCCTGTGCAGCCAATAGCTATCGTGACATAACTACGATTATTTCGCTCTAGGTGTGGCAGCCAAGTCATCATAAAACTATTAATTTGCCAAATAAACTTTGTCACTATGGGCTGACTAGCTAAAAAGTCTTTTACAGGTTGTTCTAAACCAGTATATGGCTTTAGATCTTTTTCCCAAAAAGGGTTTGGTAAAAAACGGGCATCAAAAACATAATCAGCGTCAGTGGGTATACCATGTTTAAAGCCGAATGATTCAAACACAAGTACCATGGCACCTGTTTTTTTACCTAAAATACGCTCTCTAACTAAGTCTGCTAATTGATGTGGACTTAATTGACTGGTATTAATAAATAAATCAGCATTAACAGAAATAGGAAGTAATAACTCTTTTTCTAGTGCAATAGCTTGATCAAGTGCTAGGTTTTGTTTAATTAAAGGGTGTAAACGGCGAGTCTCACTAAACCGACGAATAAGATCATTGTCGTCAGCATCTAAATAAAGCGTGGTAACATCTATAGCACTAGGGAGGTATTCAATGATTTCAGGTATATCTTTGGGATCATTGGGTAAATTACGTACATCTAGACTAACGGCAACATTCTCATAATCATTAATTACGGTATGAGTTAACGCTGGCAAAAGGTTAACTGGAATATTATCTACGCAGTAATACCCTAAATCTTCTAAAATTCTTAATGCTACAGATTTACCTGAGCCTGAACGACCGCTAACAATAATAAGTTTCATATATTTGGACTTCCAACCCACAGAGTGATTACTTCAGGGGGCTAATTTGCTTTTTACAAATTAATTAGTTTGTTGAATAAAGCTAAATAATTGCTGGTTACTTGTGCACTTGCGTACTTGTTTTACTGTTTTTCGGTCACTGAATAACTGGGCAATACTTTGTAAGGTATTTAAGTGTTGTTGATTGCTATCTTGTGGAACAAATAAACAAATAAATACATCGACGGGCTTGTTATCTATTGCATCAAAATCAATAGCTTTGTCAGTTGTTAACAAAACAGCCATTGCTTTATTAGTATTATTTAGTCTTCCATGGGGGATTGCAATACCATTACCTATGCCGGTACTTCCCATTTTTTCTCTGTTTAATATACTTTCTAATAAGTCGCTTGCGTCACAGTCGCCTATTTTATCTGCGGCAAGTAGGCAAATTTGTTCAAGAATACGTTTTTTACTGATAGCAGGGACTGCACATAAAGTGCAATCCAATGTTAGGATGTCTTGTAGTGTCATAATTTTTAGGTTTTAGTGATGGGATATTTTACCTTTGTACTTTAGTACTTGGCGATCTAATTTATCAACTAAAGTATCGATAGAAGCATACATGTCTGAATTTGTTGAAGAAGCAAAAATTTCTGTCCCACTCATATGAACAGTGGCTTCAGCTTTTTGATTTAATTTCTCTACAGTTAGTACAACGTGTACATTATTAATATGATCAAAATGTCGCTCTAACTTAGCAAATTTAGTGTCAACATATTCTCGTAATGATGAAGTAACGTCTACATGGTGACCAGTAAGATTCATTTGCATATAAATACTCCTAATAGGATAAATAGAAAGCCTTAAAGTAAACTCTTACGCTGATTTGACGGTGGAATAGACAATGACTCTCGGTATTTGGCTATTGTGCGTCTAGCAACATTAATTCCCTGCTCGGCTAATAAAGTAGCCATTTTACTATCGCTAAGCGGTTTAGCAGGTGTCTCCGCTAAGATGAGTTTTTTAATGAGTGAGCGAATAGCTGTAGATGAACATTCCCCACCATTTTCAGTACTTACGTGACTTGAGAAGAAGTATTTTAATTCAAAAATACCTCTAGGCGTATGCATATATTTTTGTGTAGTAACACGAGATATAGTTGATTCGTGCATATCTACGGCTTCGGCAATATCATTTAATACCATTGGGCGCATGGCTTCTGCACCATGTTCTAAAAATGCTTGCTGACGTTGTACAATACAGTTGGATACTTTTAATAATGTATCATTACGTGATTCTAAACTCTTTATAAACCATTTTGCTTCTTGCAAATTAGCACGAATAAACTGGCCATCTCCGCTAGATGACTTAGTTGTTTTTGTCATTGCTGCGTATTGTTGGTTTATTGATAGTTTAGGTGCCGTGTCAGAGTTTAACTCTACAATCCAACGACCATTTTTCTTCTCAACAGAAACATCAGGAATAACATATTGATCGTCACCTTTTATTACAGCATCACCCGGACGAGGATTTAAACTTTGAATCAAACGCATCACTTCACGAAGTTGATCTTCTTTAAGGCGGGTTTTACGCATTAATTGGCGATAATCTCTATTACCTAATAAATCAATATGTTGGCTAATTATTAACTTACTTTCTTTTAAGAAAGGCGTTTCAGGATCAAATTGGTTCAACTGAATTAATAAACAATCAGCAATAGATTGGGCTGCGACTCCGATAGGATCAAATACGTTAATTCGTTTTAAAACTGCTTCAACTTCGTCTAATTCAAGGTTTTCGATACCGACACTCTCTAAAATATCTTCAGAGGTAACAGTGAGATAGCCAGCATCATCAACAGCTTCAATGATAGCAATGGCAATGGTTCTATCAGTATCAGAGAACGGAGTTAACTCCATTTGCCAAAGTAAATGATCTTGAATTGAATCAGTGGTTTCACCTTGGTAGGTATAATCTTCACTTGGGCTACTAACAGCTCCCGTGTTTGAAACACCAGCGCTATAACTATCTTCCCATGTTGTATCGATATTTAACTCTTCAGGAATGTCATTTTTTTCCATTGCTTCAGTTGTGCTGATTTCATCAATGGTTGCTGTAGCTTCTTCAGTGCCATCGGTAGACTCTTTTGTGGTGCTATTAGCATTAGTCTCTGAAAATGCGCTTTCTAGATTATCGGCAGAGTTATTATTTGAATCTGTAGGTTGTTCTTCATTAACTTCAAGTAAAGGGTTGCTTTCAAGGATTTCTTGAATTTCTTGTTGAAGCTCTAACGTTGATAACTGCAGCAGCTTAATTGCTTGTTGCAGCTGCGGCGTCATGGTTAGTTGTTGTCCTATACGGAGCTGCAGAGTTGGGCGCATCTACCTTATATACATCCTATTCGTTTTATTTTTGATTAACTTTACTTGCTTATTATTAGCATAGCTTAAGTTGCCATTCTATGTGTTAACTATAGCGTGAATTGTTCGCCAAGGTATACATCTCTCACCCTTTGATTAGCAAGAATTTGATCCGCATCACCTTCAGCAATTATTTCGCCGCGACTAACAATATAGGCATGTTCACACACATCAAGGGTTTCACGCACGTTATGATCTGTGATGAGAATGCCTATGCCACGATCTTTAAGGTGTATAATTATCTTTTTTATATCACCAACTGAAATGGGATCTACACCTGCAAAAGGTTCATCAAGTAGAATAAACTCAGGATCTGCCGCTAGTGCTCTGGCTATTTCTACTCGACGTCTTTCACCACCAGATAAGCTCATACCTAAATTATCTTTGATATGACTGATGTTGAACTCTTCTAATAAGTGTTCTAGTTTTTCTTGTCTGTCTTGTTCATTAAGGCTCTTTCGTGTTTGTAAAATAGCCATAATATTGTCGGTAACCGTTAGCTTTCTAAATATTGATGCTTCTTGTGGCAGGTAACCTATGCCTTGGCGTGCACGTTCATGCATGGGGGCAAGTGTAACATCTTCATCATTGAGAATTATCTTGCCATCATCATTAGGAACTAAGCCTACAATCATGTAGAAAGAGGTTGTTTTTCCTGCGCCATTTGGGCCAAGTAAGCCAACAATTTGTCCAGCACTAACAGATAAACTAACACTTTTGACTACTTGCTTACTTTTATAGGATTTTGATAACCCTTTAGCAACTAGTGTTGATGTTGTTATGCTGTCGTTATTGATGAAAGTTTGCTGTGTATTATTTTTCGTCACTGTCAGTCACTTTCTTTTTTTTAAGTTCGGCACTATTCTTTTGAGCTTTAATTTGAGCAGGCTGTAGGATAGTAGTAACGTGTTCATTATTGTTACTTTGTCCTTCTAACTTTTCACTTAAAGTATTGTAGGTGATTACATCACCATTCATTTTACTGCCTGCTTGTTTAACCTGAGCATTACCAGAAACACTAATACTATTTTGATCTGGTCGGTATTTAATTTCATTAGCTTGTAGACTGATTAAACTGCCGTCTTCTAATTGCTGTTTAAAGATAGCAGGGTTACCTTTGGCTAAGTAAGTATCAGATTTCTTGCCAGTTTTATTATTTTCTCTACTATAAACTTGCACTATGTCAGCAATAATAGAAATAGAACCTTGATTGATACTAACATCGTCTAAATAGCTGGCTATTTTATTTTTTAAGTCAGCAGACTGACGTTTAGATTTAATGGTTATTTCTTGGCTAAGATCTTTTTTAGCTGCAATAGCCGGTGTTGCTAGACCTATAGCTAAAGAAGTAAGCAATACACTTACTGTGAATTTTTTAAGTTTCATTAAAGGGCTAACTATTATTTTTTTTGTAAATGGTGCGTACATGTTCTGTCAATGTCATTTGTTTGGTGTTTAAGTCAATTATTAATCCTGAACCATACATAGTGAAGTCTTTCCCTTGCACCATCACTGTTTGATCAGAGCTAATAATATTGGTATTTAAATCTAATTCTAAATATTTACAATGTATTTCTTGTATTAAACTTTTGTCATCGGTAGCCGTTAAGTGTACGCGATGATTTAAAATAACCCTATTGTTTTTATACAGTGTCGCTTCTTTTGCACTAAGTTTCCACGGATAATTTTGTTTTTCAGTCGATGAATTCTTCGCTGGTGAATTATTTGTTGGATATAAGATGTAATTTGGTAATTCAAAGTGAGTGACTTCGAGTTTTGCGAAGTGTTCCATACGATCAGCAACAACAGAATGAGATAGCTCCCCAGACTGAGTATAAATATCACTTTTAAGTGCTTTTGCAATAAAGTCGGGTATCAACTCGTTTTCAATACTTTCATCAGGAATATCTTGCGCATTACGCCACTCAATAACTCCATAAGCCATTGCGCCTAATAAAAGTGTTAAAATTGCTAAAAAGTGTAGCCTTGTCATATACTCGCGCCTGTTGCGCTATCAAGTGAACCTTGACATAGCATGATTAAATCACATACCTCTCTTACTGCACCAAAGCCGCCTCGAGTGAAGGTGCTGTAGTCTGAATTGGCTTTAACCATAGGGTGTGCATCTTCAACAGCAATACCTAAACCTACTGTGGTAATACAAGGTAAATCTGGCATGTCGTCACCAATATAGGCTATTTCACCTATATCTATATGTAGCTCTTCTGCTAATGCCAGTAAGGCGGGTAATTTGTCTTCTTGCCCTTGAATAATATGCTGAACATTTAGAGCTTTCATTCGATTGGCAACAATAGTTGAACGTCTTCCCGTAATAATAGCAACTGCAACGCCACTGCTGCCAAGAGCTTTAATACCAAAACCATCTTTAGTATGAAAAGCCTTCAATTCCTCTCCATCATTACCTAGGTAAATTCTACCATCTGAAAAAACGCCATCTACATCACATACTAATAGTTTGATATTTTTAGCTTTATTTAAAATGTTATTATTGACCATACCATAAAGAGTACTTGAGCTAACGTCGTTACCTTTATTATTCATTAGAGTACTCCAGAGCTGAGTAAATCATGCATATTCATTGCACCAACAGGCTGCTGTTGCTCGTTAACTATGATTAAACCGTTTATTTTTTTATCTTCCATAATATTTAGTGCTTGTGCTGCCAGCATATTACTTTTAGCTACTGTTGGAGATTTTGTCATAACAGAGGAGATAATATCTTGGTGAATATCTATTCTTTCATCTAAAATACGGCGTAAATCACCGTCGGTAAATAATCCTACTAACTCTTTACTATCATTGACTATCGCGGTCATTCCTAAGCCTTTTAATGACATTTCTACTAAGGCATCTTTAATCAAAGCTTGTTCACTGACTATAGGTAAACGCTCACCTTGATGCATTATATCATTTAGGGATAATAATAAACGCTTACCTAAACTACCGCCTGGGTGAGATAAAGCAAAATCATCAGCAGTAAAGTCTCTTGCATTAAGCAAAGCGACAGCAATAGCATCCCCCATTACAAGAGAAGCCGTTGTGCTTGACGTAGGTGCTAACCCTAATGGACAAGCCTCGGTAGATACCATAGTGCACACATGAGTATCTGCTAGCTTTGCTAAAGTGGAAGTAGTGTTGCCCGTCATTGAGATGAGTTTAGCCCCAATGCGTTTGATAACAGGAATTATTGCTAAAACTTCGCCTGTTTCACCGGAATTGGAAATCGTTAATACCACGTCATCTTTGGTGATCATTCCTAAGTCACCATGACTAGCTTCGCCAGGGTGAACAAAAAATGCGGGTGTACCTGTACTGGCTAATGTAGCCGCAATTTTACCACCAATATGGCCTGATTTACCCATGCCAATAACGATAACACGGCCTTTGCAATTGAACATTAATTGACAGGCGTATTCAAAACTGTCGTCGATATATTGTAATAACTCAGTGATAGCCTGTTGCTCAATGTTAATAACATTGACGGCAAGTTGTTTAAAATTTTTCATATAATTGGCTTAGCTAAAAGTTGTTTGGCTAAAAAGTAACATTTGATAAGCAATAAAACTTAGCAATATGAGCGCGCCTTTTGCGCGAGTTAGTCTAAAGTATCCAGACTTTCGACTAAAACATAAGAGAAATAATAACCCAGTTATGGCAATCATCACAGGGGCATCTCTCAAAGAAGCTTCTGGGTTTGTTTGTCCAGGAGCTATCAAGCCAGCGAAAGGTAGAACAGCTAATATATTAAATATATTCGAACCGATTATATTACCCATGGCCAAATCGTCTTCTTTTTTCATTACACTTGCAATACTGGCTGCTAATTCAGGTAGGCTCGTTCCTAATGCGATGACTGTTAAGCCGATAACTAAGTCACTAATACCATAGGCTTTTGCAATAAATATGGCTGACTCAACAAGAAAGTGTGCACTGGCAACTAATAAGCTAATACCTGCGATCAGCCAGAAAACAGATTTAATAGTACTGGTTGCTTCTGGTATTTCATATTCAGCTTCAATAATCATTGGATCATCAAGGCTATTGTTATTACGCTGCTTAATTGCTTTGATTAAGAGGATCGCAATAAATGTAAAAAAGCCAATCATTAAAATAAGGCCTTCAGGGAAGCTAAAAAAATTATCTGAAAGCATCCAGTAGGTTAGTATTGTTAATACTAATAGTAAGGGGAGTTCTTGTTTAATTGTTGAAGAAGAAACTACTAAAGGTTTAACTAGTACGGTAAAGCCAAGCACTAAAGCTATGTTTGTTATATTAGAACCAATAGCGTTACCAATAGCTGTATCGGGGTTACCCTGTAGTGATGCGGCGGCCGCTACCATCATCTCTGGTGCTGAAGATCCCATAGCAACAATCGTTAAACCAATAATCATTGGAGAAACACCAATGTTTCTTGCTAAAGATGAAGCCCCTAAAACAAATTTATCTGCGCTCCAAACAAGCACAACAAGGGCAATCAATAATATAATAACGTGTTCTAACATCTACAACTCCAATCAATATACCTAAATAACATTAGTGTGACATACGTAAAGTTTTAAGTTATCTGGCACAACAAGTTAAATTGTCGCTGTTTGAGAAGGAAAAACAAAGTAATTAATGCATTGAAAGGGAAAATATTTTGAGTTTGTTGTAATTTTCTGCATAAGTTGAGAAAAAAAGCGCTTTCTTACATTTTCTGACATTTTATTACTTTTAATTATAAATCTTTTAGTGAACAATAATCATTGCTCAGGTAAAATTGCGCCCTATTCAGAAGTATAGCTTTCTGAAACTATTAACAATATATCAACTAACTACATTGATGTTATAAAATGACACTATCAGTCGCTCCACTAGAAAAATTAATTGAAATCGAAAACCTCACTTTTAAACGAGGTGAGCGAGTTATTTATAACGATATTAGCTTATCTATTCCTGTAGGAAAAGTAACCGCTATTATGGGGCCAAGCGGTATAGGAAAAACGACATTACTGCGTTTGATTGGCGGACAAATTAAACCTGATTCAGGTAAAATTCTCTTTTCTGGCCAAGACATTCCACGTTTGTCTCGTAATGAGCTATATGAAACACGCAAACGTATGAGTATGTTATTTCAAAGTGGTGCTCTTTTTACCGATATGAGTGTTTTTGATAATATTGCATTTCCTATTAGAGAGCACAGCAACATACCTGAAAATATTATTGAAAAAATAGTTTTGATGAAACTGGAAGCTGTTGGCTTGCGAGGTGCTAGGGATCTTCAACCGAGTGAGCTTTCTGGCGGGATGGCTCGTCGAGTTGCTCTTGCGCGCGCTATTGCACTTGATCCAGAGTTAATTTTATATGATGAGCCTTTTGCTGGACAAGATCCAATTTCAATGGGCGTTATTGTTCGTTTAATTCGCTCACTGAGTGACGCTCTAGGGCTTACTTCAGTTGTGGTTTCTCATGATGTTCCTGAAGTGATGAGTATCGCTGATTATATTTTTATTATTGCCGAGCAAAAAATTATTGGTCATGGTACTCCAGAACAAATACGACAAGATGAATCACCACTTGTGAAGCAGTTTGTTCAAGGAAAGGCTGACGGACCTGTACCATTTCATTACCAAGCATCTGACTATCAAGAAGAGCTTATTAAATTATCATCCACTGCACATGGACGAGGTAAAGCATAATGTCGCAGTTACAGTTACTTGGTCGAAATACCTTAGCACTGATTAGCGGTTTAGGACGTGCAGCAATTATGCTTTTCTCAGCTTTATTGCACAAACCAAACCCGCGTCAAGGGATGCCATTATTATTGACACAGCTTTATAGCGTCGGTGTTATGTCGTTAATTATTATAGTTGTTTCCGGTGGGTTTATAGGCATGGTGTTGGCTTTACAAGGCTATACTATCTTAGTGGGATATGGCGCTGAAGCAAGTTTAGGTCCTATGGTCGCTTTGTCTTTATTACGTGAATTAGGCCCTGTGGTTGCCGCGTTGCTATTTGCAGGTAGAGCAGGTTCAGCATTAACCGCTGAAATAGGCCTTATGAAAGCAACAGAACAATTATCAAGCTTAGAGATGATGGCTGTTGATCCTTTACGTCGAGTGATAGCCCCTCGTTTTTGGGCAGGTTTTATTAGTTTGCCACTACTCGCTGCTATTTTTTCTATGGTGGGCATTTTGGGGGCACATTTGGTTGGTGTTGACTGGCTAGGTGTTGATGGCGGAACATTTTGGTCAGTAATGCAAGATCAAGTTGATTTCAATAAAGATATTTTAAACGGTATTATTAAAAGTATTATTTTTGCTTTTGTTGTGACGTGGATAGCAGTCTATAAAGGTTATGATTGTGAACCTACCTCTGAAGGTATTTCGCGGGCGACTACATCTACTGTGGTACAATCATCGTTATTAGTACTCGCGTTAGACTTTATTTTAACTGCATTGATGTTTGCAAGATAAAAATAAAATAATAGATTTAATTTACTAACTTTTTTAAGTTTTAGAACATTTATAAGGCGTTTGGTGAAAGACATGATGTCAAAGAAAGTAGAATTAATGGTAGGTTTTTTTGTTGCATTGGGTATTGCAGCATTACTAATGTTGTCACTAAAAGTTGCTAACAGCGGCATTTCAGGTGGTGGAGAAAGCTATAATTTATTCGCAAAATTTGATAATATCGGTGGCTTAAAAGTTCGCTCACCAATCAAAGTTGGTGGGGTTGTGGTTGGTCGTGTTAGTAACATATCTCTTGATGAAGAAGACTACACTCCTATTGTTACGATGAAAATTTATACTGAGTACAATCAATTTTCAGAAGCTACATCTGTTGCTATTTTAACGGCAGGTTTATTAGGCGAACAATATATTGGTTTACAACCAGGCTTTATGGATGATTCTTTAGAAATTTTACAACCAAATGATTTTATAGAAGATACTAAACCAGCTTTAGTATTAGAAGAGCTGATCGGACAGTTTTTATTTAGCCAAGGAAGTGGTGATGAGTAATGAAAGTGATGAATTTAAATAAATTAAAGAAAACCAATCCATTTATAGCTTTAGCTATGGTAGTGAGTTTATTCAGTGCAACTACGTTTGCGTATGAAAAAACTCAAGAGAATATTTCACCGGCAAGTAATGAAGAACAAGGCGGCAATACTGCACGTGTTTATATTGATAAGAAAAACCCTTATTTAATGATTAAAACGGTTGCTGGTAAAACATTTGAACGCTTTGCTAATGAACAGCAATTAATTAGAGCTAATCCTAATAGACTAAAGAATATAGTTCGTGAAGAACTTATGCCGTATATAAATTATAAATATTCTGCATTTAAGGTTATTGGCAAGCACCTGAAAAAAACAAAAGCACAAGAGCGTAAAGACTTTGTACCAGTATTTCGAGAGTATTTAGTTACGTCTTATGCACAAGTTTTTACCTTATATGATAATCAGCCTGTTGAATTTGCACCGGCTAAAAAGTTTAGTGATAAAAAAATAGTCGCTGTTAATACCCGTGTTATTATGCAAGGTAGAGACGATATCGACGTTTCTTTTAAAGTGAGAAAAAATAGAAAAACTAATGAATGGAAAGCATTCGATATGATTGCTGAAGGAGTTAGTCTCTTAGACAGTAAGCAAGCTGAACTAAGTAGCATAATTCGCCAAAAAGGTTTGCCTTATGTCACTGAACTATTAAAGAAAAAAAGTGAACGAGATATAGTTTTTAAAATTGAATCCGTGAATAACAAAGCAGATTAAGATAGATATATGGCAAAGATAACCCTAAATATAGCGACGTCTGCAGCTGAGCTTGTTGGTGAACTAACTCGCCATTCTATAATGGAAATCACCAATAATAGTATTAGAGTATTATTTAAACCGTCAGCAACTATACTCGATTTAGAAAAGCTGACACATGTAGATACTGCTGGGTTAGCATGGCTTTTCTATTTACTAGAACAAGCAGAAATAAATAATTGCCAATTATCTTTTGTGAATATACCAACTAAATTAGATAAATTGATTCACTTAAGCGGCGTTGAAGGCTTTTTGCCAGTTAAATAATAATTGAGTGATAATAAACTCACTTGATGTAACTACCCAAATAGAGGAATTACTCTTGGACGTACAAGAAATTGAAAAATTGATTAATGATGCATTAACGTTGGATGAGCTTCATGTAAAGTTTGATGGTTCACAATGTAGTGTTACAGCAGTAGCTGATATGTTTGCTGATTTATCTCGAGTTAAGCGCCAGCAAGTTGTTTTTGCAGCATTAGCAGCCCCTATCAAAGATGGTAGTATCCATGCTGTTACTGTGAAAACCTTTACTAAAGAACAGTGGAAACGTGATAAATTGTTTAATATGTAAAGGCATGTAATACTGATCATATAGTCAATTTATTTTAATTAATCATAAGTAAGAAGTAAGTCATTTTGGACGCATTTAAAGTTATTGGTGGTAAGCCACTACGTGGTGAAGTCACCATTTCTGGGGCTAAAAACGCCGCACTCCCTATCTTAATGTCAGCGCTATTATCAAAAACGCCAATTGTTTTTCGTAATGTACCTAAGTTAAATGATATTTTAACTACGGTAAAGTTACTTGGCCAGCTAGGTGCTAAAACGCAATGGTTAACTGAAGAAACCTTAAGTATAGATGCGAGTCATATTACTGAATGTTGTGCTCCTTATGACTTAGTAAAAACTATGCGTGCTTCTATTTTAGTCTTGGGCCCTCTACTTGCTCGCATGGGGCATGCTGAAGTTTCTTTACCTGGAGGTTGTGCGATAGGTGCTCGTCCGGTGAATTTACATATTCAGGGCTTAAAAGCGATGGCTGCTGATATAGAAGTTGAGAACGGCTATATCGTTGCTAAAAAGCAAGGACGTTTAGTTGGTGCCAATATCTTTATGGATATTGTTAGTGTTACCGGCACAGAAAACTTAATGATGGCTGCAGCCTTAGCTGAAGGTACAACTGTTATTGAAAATGCTGCTCGTGAGCCAGAGATTGTTGATCTTGCTAATTGCCTTATAAGCATGGGAGCAAAAATATCTGGTGCGGGTACAAATACCTTAACAATTGAAGGTGTAGAAGAGCTTCGAGGTTCTGAATATCGTGTAATGCCTGACAGAATTGAAACAGGTACTTTTCTTGTTGCAGCCGCAGTTACACAAGGAAAAGTTAAGTGTTTGAATACAGATCCGTCAGTCTTAGATGCCGTGTTATCAAAACTGACTGAAGCGGGCGCAGAAATTACTACAGGTGAAGATGAAACTGGAGCCGGTTGGATTGAGCTATCTATGGCTCAAAAACCTAAAGCAGTGAATGTCAAAACAGCGCCACACCCAGCATTTCCTACTGATATGCAAGCACAGTTTATGACGATGAATGTTTTAGCAGAAGGTACAGGAACAGTAATAGAAACTATCTTTGAAAATCGCTTTATGCATGTTCCAGAGTTGCAACGTATGGGAGCAGATATTGCACTTGAAGGTAATACAGCTATCGTTAGAGGTGTAGATTCATTAAATGGTGCTCAAGTGATGGCAACAGACTTACGTGCTTCAGCCAGTTTAGTGATTGCGGGCTTGGTTGCTAAAACCCCTACACAAGTTGATCGTATTTATCATATCGATCGCGGCTATTTACATATTGAAGATAAATTACAAGCATTAGGTGCAGATATAACACGTATTAGTATTGATTAACTTTCTGCTTAACGTTTCTTCGTTAATAGTAAAACCCTAACTAACATTAGTATTTTCTATTGTTAATTGGGGTTTTTCCATTTTAAATATGGAAAAAAGCTAAATAAAACCAGCACATTCTGCTGAGTTCAAATTAAAATCTTCCTCAAACTTATTCATTAAAAAAGCTTAACTATAATGGTTATAGGTAGCTTTAGACCAACTTCGATAATCTACATTTGATATCGAGCTTATTTAGTTGGTTATACGTACTTTGAGGATTGATTATGCTTTTTACTGGCTCATTACAAACGGATTGTCCTATCCGTCACAAAATTCGTGAATTTTATCGTATTGATGAAAATGTCGCAGTTGATCATATTCTTCCTTTTGCTGAGGTCAATGTTAGTGCGAGAAGCCGAGCTTGGGAGCGTGCTCGTAAAATTGTATTGAAAATTCGCGATGATCAATCTGGAAATGGAGCGATTGATGCATTATTAAATGAGTACTCCCTTTCATCAGAAGAAGGCGTAGTGCTTATGTGCTTAGCAGAAGCATTACTTCGCGTTCCTGACAAACACACACAGGATGTTTTGATCAGAGATAAAATATCACAAGGTCAATGGAGTTCACATTTAGGGTCTAGTGATTCTCTTTTTGTTAATGCTTCTTCATGGGGGTTATTAATTACGGGCTCTATGGTGGATTATGCCGATAAACAAAAACAAGATCATTTTGGTTTATTGAAGAAAACATTAGGTCGATTAGGTGAACCTGTTATTCGAAAATCGATGAACCTTGCCATGAAGGTTATGGGAAAACAGTTTGTTATGGGAGAAACCATTAAAGAGGCTACTACCCGTGCAGCGACTAAAGAACAGCAAGGTTATGTGTACTCATATGACATGCTTGGTGAAGGCGCAAGAACTATGGAAGATGCAGAGCGCTATTTAAAATCCTACCAGAATGCGATTGATTCGATAGGGCAAGTAGCTGTTGCATCAGGTAAAAATGATCCACGTAGAGTACCTGGCATATCAGTAAAGTTATCAGCCATTCACCCTCGCTATGAGTTTACTCATAAATCTAGAGTAATGATTGAACTTGTACCAAAATTAAAGGCTCTTTGTCTGCAAGCCAAGCAATACAATATTGGATTGACGGTTGATGCAGAAGAATCAGAACGGTTAGATATTTCATTAGATATTATTGAGGCAGTTTTCACTGATACTGATTTAGGGGATTGGCAAGGGTTTGGAATAGCACTGCAAGCTTACCAAAAACGAGCAATGTTTGTTGTTGAGTGGCTTAGGGATTTAACATTAAGAGCAAATCGTCGCATGATGGTTCGCTTAGTTAAAGGTGCATATTGGGATACTGAAATTAAAAGTGCTCAAAAAGACGGCTTGAGCCATTTTCCTGTGTTTACAAGAAAGTCTTCAACAGATGTTTCTTACCACGCTTGTGCGAATAAATTACTGGACTACCGCGATACTATTTATCCTCAGTTTGCTACGCATAATGCTTATACAGCGGCAACTATAGTGGAACTAGCGGGCGATGATAGGCAAGGTTTTGAGTTTCAATGTTTACATGGCATGGGAGATTCATTATACGATCAAATTGTTGTCGGAGACGGCATTCAGTGTCGTATTTATGCACCAGTTGGGCATCATGAAGATTTACTGGCTTACCTCGTTCGAAGGCTATTAGAAAATGGTGCTAATTCATCATTTGTTAATGCTATTGTGGATGAATCACAACCGGTTGAGTCACTTCTTGAAGATCCTGTAGAGAAAACACAGCGTTTACAAGCAAAGTACAATGGACAGATTATTATGCCAATTGACTTATATCGTAATGAAAATAAGCAGAATGGCACTGATTTGTTAGCAAGTAGAGATAACTCTAAAGGGTTGGACATAACGGATATTAATGAAATATCGCCGTTGAAATTGCTCTTAGACAACTGGTTTGTTGACCACTTACTGAATAAAAATGAGGTGCCAGAAGGAGCTATACCAGTACAAAACCCAGCTGACCATAGTGAAATTATTGGTTTTCATTATCACCATTGTGAAAGTGACATGCGTGCAATGATGAATAATGCAGATAGTGCATTTATTTTATGGTCAAAAACGACGGTTGATGAGCGAGCTGCTTTGCTTTGTAGAGTTGCAGATATTTTAGAGCGCCATATTAGTGAGCTAATTGCCTTATGTATTAAAGAAGCTGGAAAAGTAACTCAAGATGCAATTGATGAAGTACGTGAGGCTGTTGATTTTTGTCGCTATTACGCAGCACGTGCTATTGAGTTAACTACAGACGAACGTATTGAAGCTCGCGGTGTTGTATTATGTATTAGCCCTTGGAATTTTCCGTTAGCTATATTTTTAGGGCAGGTGGCAGCAGCCATTGTTACTGGTAACACTGTCATTGCAAAACCAGCAGAGCAAACAAGTTTGATTGCTTTACGTGCTATTGAGTTAATGCGAACAGTAGGTTTACCTGAAAATGTAGTGCAAGCGGTAATCGCACAAGGACGTATTGTTGGTGAGGTTATTGTGCCAGATGAGCGTATAGCAGCTGTTATGTTTACGGGCTCTACTGAAACTGGAACAAGAATTTCACAAACCTTAGCAGAACGAGGTGGTGATCAAGTCCCATTAATTGCAGAAACAGGTGGACAAAACTGCATGATAGTAGACTCTACTGCTCTTCCTGAGCAAGTAATAGATGACGTTATTTCTTCTGGTTTTCAATCAGCTGGTCAACGTTGTTCTGCATTAAGAGTATTGTTTATTCAAGAAGATATTGCAGATAAAGTTATTACAATGCTTATCGGTGCTTTAGCTGAATTACATATTGGTAACCCTGCAAAATTGAGTACGGATATTGGGCCTGTAATTGATAAAAAAGCATTGGATGCATTAAATGCACACAGTCACTATATGCAGTCTCATGGTAAGTTGCTGTATCAATGTTCAATTTCAAATGACATAGCTGATAGTGTTAATGATGAAGAAGCTCATTTCTTCTTTGCTCCACGTCTGTATGAAATTAGCGATATTGATGTACTTACTAAAGAAGTTTTTGGTCCTTGTGTTCACATCGTTCGCTTTAAAGGGGATGAAATAGAGCAAGTTATTGAAAAAATTAATGGTACAGGTTTTGGTTTAACTATGGGCATTCATACGCGTATAGAACACCGAGCAATGGAGTTAGCTCAGCTTTCGCGTGCGGGTAATGTGTATATTAATCGTAATATGATTGGTGCTACTGTTGGCGTACAACCGTTTGGTGGACGTGGTCTTTCAGGAACAGGTCCTAAAGCAGGTGGACCAAATTATTTGACCCGATTGGTAAAAGAAAAATCGACACCGAATGAAGATCAATTTAACTTTTTAGATTCACAAGCGGATGCATTAACTGGAAATACGAGTGAACAGGAAGAAGCACAGCACTTAATGAATCAAGCTGAATGTTCAGAAAGAAGCTGGCGTGTCACTGAGCTGAATACACGTATTTCTTATGTTCGTCAGTTACTTGCTAAAATTGCGCATGTGGAAATTGTTGACGATTTAGCCGATGACTTAAACCAAACGCTAGCATCAGCACGTGATCAATTAATTACCATAGAAAAACAGCTTAAAAATCCTAAAATATTACCGGGCCCTACAGGTGAGTCAAATATTCTTTATTTAGAAAATAGAGGGGTAATTATCTGTTTTGCCGATGCAAATGTTAGTTTTCACTTCTGGGTAATGTCATTAGTAACTGCGCTTGCGACAGGTAATAGTGTCGTTACTGTTGTTTCTGATTTATTTTATGAAGAAGCGTTAGCGTTTAGAGATAAATTTATATCGACAGGTGCTGATGAGAACATCTTTCAAGTCGCTAAGTTATGCCACTTAGAAACGATGCTTGCACATTCTGCATTAGCTGGCGTTGTTGTTGAAGGCCATTGTGACCGTAAACATTATATGAGTGAAAAACTAGCCCAGCGAAGTGGTGCAATACTACCGGTAATCACGTCGGAATATTTTGATAAGCTAATTCAACGATTGCTAACTGAAAAAACGATTAGCATTGATACCACTGCATCTGGCGGTAATACTTCTTTAATGACACTCGTTGAAGAAGAAGAGGTGTAACGTTTAGTATTGTTTGAAACTTTAGTGACAACTCGATAGTTAGGTTGTCACTAAAGTTCAAATAGTATCTATTGCATTAAGTTAATAGCTACTACTGAGGTTGAATTATCACTAAAAGCACATAGTGTTTTTGTTGATTTTACCTAAATAATTTAAGTACTTGAGCATAAAATAAACAATGTCGTATTATTTTATTGTGCTAAGGGAAAATTACTGGCATATTCGCGCAATAATTAATCCTCAAGTACGATAATGAAAGTAATAACAAGCTTATTAATAGCATCTTTGATCAGTTCATCAGCCTTCGCGGCTAACCAAGAAATACAATCATTTAGCAAAGCTAAAAAAATATTAGAAAAGCAGGTTTACAACAACCATCGCATAACCCTTTATTGTGGCGCGGCATTTGATTCTAAGAAAAAAGTAACGCCTCCAAAAGGTTTCACTACAACTAAATATGTTAAGCGAGCTAAAAAAATAGAATGGGAACATGGTTTACCCGCAGAAAATTTTGGTCGTACTTTTAGTGAATGGCGTAATGGCCATAAACAATGTATCAACAGTAAAGGTAAAGCATTTAAAGGCCGTAAGTGTGCTGAAAAAATGAATGCTGAATACCGCCACATGCAAGCCGATATGTTTAATTTATATCCTGCGATTGGTGCTGTTAATGCGTTAAGAAGTAATTATAACTTCACTATGCTACCAAGTGAAAAAAGTGATTTTGGTAGTTGTGCCATGAAAATAGAAAATCGTAAAGCAGAGCCACCTGAAATGGCTAGAGGGCGCATTGCTCGCACATATTTATACATGGATGATGCTTACGAGCGATATAGCATGAGTAAATCACAACGACAGCTTATGACTGCTTGGGATAAAATGTATCCGGTAGACGCATGGGAATGCAGCAGAGCTAGAAAAATTACTAGCCTACAGAAAAGTGACAATAATGTGCTGAAAACTCGATGTAATAGTGTCTTTCTCTAAGTTATTAAAAGCTGTTTCATATACTAAAAGTGACACTTCGACAGGGCTGCTGATTAGGTCTGACTAAATCTACATATTCAATAGTTCATGGTATGTAGAATCCGCCTTAATGACATCAAAGTGCGCAAAGCGGAATAAAAATTTGAAATTGTTTGGGTTGGTCGAGGTCGACTGTACACCCGTTAGTTGACGTAAGCAAGTCGATAGCCAACCTAATAATCATTGGATAGCGGACGTTTCCAAGATCCATTTTGGGACTCTCACTAACTTCCATTTGAGTAGGTGTTTGCTATTTACTGTACTCTCTGTTTAATTCAATTAATGGGGCTTTTTTGCTTTTATTTAAGGTAACTCATTTATTAATTGATCTAACTTAGATTGTAACTCTTTATCAAAATAGGCACATTGGGCAGCGCTGTTAATCAGACTACCATACACTTTAACATCTACATTTTTTAATAAATTGGCTTTTGACAACACCATTTTTACATATTCTTTTTCAATATCTGCTAATACTTGGTGAGTGTCAAACTCCCTTTTGTAGGTATATGTCATAATTATATCTTTAACAAGTACTAAAAATCCCTTAATCTCTTGGATACTGTGCTCATCATTTTTAATTAGCCATTGGTTCCCTAGTCTAACTAATTCAAAAGCATCTATTAAGTTTTCTTTTGTAGTGTCTTTTATACAAATAGTTATCTGATTCGAAATTTCTAAAAGTTTGCCCATTTTATTTTAATCCGTAATAATTTTTTCAATTGACCATATCCCATGATTAGCTGAATTTAAAAGTAAAGTTTGTGCTGCACCACCAGGGGGTCCTTGGTTGGTCGGTACCACCAAACTTTGAAATAACTTGAAAACTCAGCATTGCAAATCACTCATAGGTAGAAGTTTATTAAAAAATATAACGCCAAGCTAAAGGGCAAAATGCACGAAGTGCCAGCCACTATATTTTGTCCGATTTAAGCACGTTATATGTGTTTGATTTGCCATATTATAATTTTATTCTTAATAACAATGTAGAAAAAACGCCAACGCAAAAACCTACTAGAGCAATAATATCGATAGGTTTTATGAATTCTTTATGTTTTTGTCCGAAGAAATTCCAATCAAGAATTCATTTGAAAATATATAACAAAAGTTTTGAGTATAATGTTTTTTTGTACTTTAAGAATATAGTAACTCAATTACCTGAGCAACCGCTTTGGTGGCTTTGTTCACATTCAGCTTTAACGGCTATTGGCAAAAAGTAATCATCAATACACAGTTGCTTTCATCCATCGAGAACGTCCGCTATAGAGAAATTGCTAGCAAAAGATGATTGTTCATCCATGTCCGTTGTAGATCAAAATATACAAATATTTTCAGTTTCAATTTGTAAATTTTCATGTCTTCAGTGTGGCACAAGTGAGCCTAGCGCTTATGATTTTGCAATAGGTTTATCATTAGATATAAATTATCACTTTACTTGATATTGTTGCTTCACATCTTTAATAGCTTGTAAGCGCGCTGTTGCTATTGCTTCTTTTATCGCTATTCCTTTTAGACCTTGTTCAACAAATTCTTTTGCATTTACTTTTATTGCTGCTTGCATAGCATCTTTTAAATATTGTTCTTGTGGGTAATCTTTATTTTCAAAACCAAGGCGGCCTCGAAAGTCACTTTTACAAGCGATAAGAAAATCATCAAACTCTTGAGGTTTTCGCCAAACATCTAGCTGATTAAAAATACGGAGCAGGGTACTTGCTTTTAACTGGAAAGCTTTATGGCAATGTAAATGATGTTCGCATACTTTTAGCGCTAATTGTTTACAATAATTTGGCACTTTAAGTTGTTTAGATATTTTTTCTACCAATGGAAGGCCTGTTTTTTCATGGCCTCGATGACTAGGCCAATGTTTATTTAGCGTTAGCCCTTTACCAAGGTCATGACATAAAGCAGCAAAACAAATAGCGGCCTTGTTTGGATTGTTAGAAGTTAATAAAACGGCTTGTTGTAAAACCATCATAGTGTGAACACCACTACATATTTCAGGATGCCACTGTGGTGGATTTGGAATTCCCCATAGAATATCAAGTTCAGGCCAGATTGCTTTTAATGCTTGGCACTCATGTAGTACTTGGAAAAAAACTTCGGGATGCTGTTTTATCGCGTTACCTTTATTCTCATTTTCCCTTTTTCCTTCTTCACACAATGCACGTTGCATTTCTTGCCAAACTCGCTCTGCACTTAACGTTGTTAGCTCACCACTTTTACTAATTTTTGTCATTAGTGCCAGAGTTTCAGCTGCAATGGTAAAACCTTCGCTGTGATAACGAGCAGCAAAACGGGCTACACGTAGTACTCTTAAAGGATCTTCAATAAAAGCATCGCTGACATGACGTAGCACTCTATTGTTTAAGTCTTGTTGGCCGTTATAAGGATCGACTAGTGTGCCACCTTTATCCATTGCCATTGCATTAACAGTTAGATCGCGTCGTAGCAAGTCTTGCTCAATAGTCACATCAGCTGCGGCATAACAATCAAACCCGGTATAACCTTGCCCTTGCTTACGCTCAGTACGTGCTAGTGCATATTCTTGCTTGCTTTTAGGGTGTAAAAATACAGGGAAGTCTTTGCCAACTTGATTAAAGCCAAGAGCTAACATTTGCTCAACGGTAGCGCCTACAACTAAATAGTCTTTATCTTTTACCTTTCTATTTAATAGTTTGTCACGTACTGCGCCGCCAACAAGGTAAATGTCGAGATCTGGTATATCACTAGTTATTTGAGTCGTGTTAGCTGACAAAAAGAAGCCTAATATATGTGCTAAAAAAGTGAAGTTTATCACAACTTTCGATGAAGTATGAACGTAATTCGTAGACATCCCCATAGCAAAAGGTTAGTTTCATAAACGTATTTTTTAATTTAGTTTTGAGTTGTTATTAGATCATATGTATACAAATTTTTTTTCGTTAAGTGAATTACCTTTTTCAATTGCACCAGATCCTAAATACTTGTTTATGAGTGATCGTCATCGTGAAGCGCTCACTCATTTAACTCATGGTTTGGGTGGCTCTGGCGTGAGTAGTAATGGTGGCTTTGTTTTGCTCACAGGTGAAGTTGGCACAGGAAAAACAACGGTCAGTAGATGCTTGATGGCTGATTTACCGGATAAAACGCAACTTGCTTTTATTTTAAATCCAACTTTATCAAGCCAAGAGCTCCTAGCAACTATTTGTGATCAGCTTAAAATACGTTACCGAAAAACTGGTGCAACGTTAAAAACACTCACGGATAAAATATCAGAAAAATTATTAAAAAATCATGCTAATGACATTAATACATTATTGATTATTGATGAAGCACAACATCTGGAACCACAAGTTTTAGAACAATTACGTTTGTTAACAAACTTAGAAACAAATACTAAAAAACTTTTACAAGTGATCCTTATAGGCCAGCCTGAATTACAGCAATTATTAAAACGTCGTGATTTACGTCAATTAGCACAACGAATTACGGCTCGTTATCATCTACTGCCATTAGATAAAAATGAATTAGCTTCATATATTAAACATCGTTTATCAGTTGCTGATTGCCATAGAGCTCTTTTTAGCAAAAGTGCATTAACAGCAATTCACAAACTATCACAGGGTATCCCAAGGTTAGTGAATATCATTTGTCATAGTGCCTTGATGGAGTCATACAATAGTAATAATACGGTGGTTGATAAAAAAATTGTTTATAAAGCGGCACAAAATGCATTAGGAGACGACTTTCTACCTACCGCTTGGTGGCAGCATAAAAAAATAAAATTAGCGTTAATTAGTATTCTGCTTTTGTTAGGAATGGTATTCGGGTTTTGGTTTGGACAAAAGGAGTCTTCCTTTATTGTTAATAATGTAGTTGTTCCTAGTAGTACATTGAAAAAAGCAGTTAAACAGGAAGTTGCTGAAATAGAGACAATCCATGTAAGTAATGAAGTTACAGAAAACGAACCACTTTCAACTAGTAAGAATGAGGTGGTTGCCCCATTAAAACTGGTAAAAACTAAATTTGAAAATAAAGAACTTTCTCAGCAGAAAGTTATGGAAGTTACCGAGAAAATTGAAAAGCCACAGAAAGTTATTTCAGTTCAGCCTGAAATGAACAAAGCTAAGGAAAATACAATTGATGATAATTACCAATTAGAATCGGTAGAAGGGGTTTCTGATGATTTACTCGCACGTTTTCAAATGGCAATAGATGAAACTAAAGAATTGAAACATACTGCAATTAAAACAGAAGTTAATAACACTAATGCTGACGAAATTAAATCAATCACACAAATGCCTGACTGGGTGCAAAATGGCGTACCAAACTTACATTTTGAGCAACATATCTATGCATCAGATGGTGAAGGTTGGGTGAAAGTAAATGGCAGAGACAGATATCAAGGGGATATGATTACCAAAGAGCTGCAATTGCTTGAAATATTACCACAAAAAGTTGTGTTAATTTACCGTGGGGAAAAGTTCAGTTTACCAGCACTCACTAATTGGTAATTGGCAAAGTTAAATAAAAATGTCGAGTGACGAAAGGGTTTTATTCACTTTCATTACTCGACATAAATCATTTATGGTAGAAGTTTTTTCTTTACTGCCAGCTTGGCATTTTACTTTCAAATGCTTCGATAGTTTCAAGCTTATTTAGTGTCCAACCAACACTATCAACACCTTCTTCTAAACAATACTTATGAAATTTTCCTAGTTCAAAGGTAAAGCTTATTTCTGTGCCATCATCTTTAGTGAAAGAAACATTATTGCTTTCTAAATTAACCGTTAATGTTAATTTTGCTCCTTGAGCTTGAATAAATAATTGCTCAATTTCATCTTCACTTAATTTAATTGGTAATAGACCAATATTAATGCAGTTACCGTAAAATATATCGGCAAAGCTTGGCGCAATAATCACTTTAAAGCCAAACTCTTCTAATGCCCATGGTGCATGTTCACGACTTGAACCACAGCCAAAGTTTTCACGGGCAAGTAAAATACTAGTATCTTTGTATTCAGGCTTGTTTAATACAAATTCAGGGTTTGGCTCTTTGCCACTGTGATCAAGATAGCGACTATCATGAAATAAATGTACACCAAAACCAACACGTTCAGTTTTTTGTAAAAATTGTTTTGGAATGATTTGATCAGTATCGACATTAGCGACATCTAAAGGCACAACTAAGCCTGTATGTGTGGTAAATTTTTCCATTTGCTTTCCTAAAAAGTTTACGTAGCCATTCTTTAAAAGCTATTCAGTTTTACTGAATAGCTCAAGACTATTATTATGCGTTTAAATCAACAAAGTGACCTGCGATTGCTGCTGCTGCAGCCATTTCTGGACTAACTAAGTGAGTGCGACTTCCGCGCCCTTGTCGACCTTCAAAGTTACGGTTACTTGTTGAAGCACAACGATCGCCTTCTTCAAGTACGTCATCATTCATGCCTAAACACATTGAACAACCAGGTAAACGCCATTCAAATCCAGCATCTGTAAATGCTTTATCTAAACCTTCACTCTCTGCTTGCTCTTTTACGCGGTATGAGCCAGGAACCACAATCGCGTCAATAGAGCTTTGAACACTTTGCCCTTTAGCTGTGTAGCTTTTAACAACGTCTGCTGCTGCTCTAAGATCTTCAATACGAGAGTTAGTACAAGAGCCAATAAAAACTTTGTTGATACTAATATCAGTGATTTTAGTGCCTGCTTTTAAGTCCATATAAGCAAGAGCATTAACACATGACTCTTTCTCAATTGGGTCATTAAAATCATCAGGCGAAGGAACAATACCGTCAACACTAATTACTTGACCAGGGTTTGTACCCCATGTCACTTGTGCTTTAATATCTTTTGCTTCGAGTGTGATAACGCTATCGAATTGTGCACCCTCATCAGATTTTAGTTGTTTCCAATCATTAAGGGCTTGTTGCCAGACATCACCTTTAGGTGCATATTCTCTACCTTCAACATAATCAAAGGTAGTTTGATCAGGTGCAACTAAACCAGCTTTAGCACCAAACTCTATGCTCATATTACATACAGTCATACGCTCTTCCATGCTCAATGCTTCAATAGCCTCGCCACAGTATTCAACCACATAACCAGTAGCGCCAGCACTACCCGTTTTACCTATGATAGCAAGAATAATATCTTTTGCGCTGATACCTTGACCAACATGACCTTTAACTTCAATTTTCATGGTTTTTGCTTTTGTTTGACGTAAAGTCTGCGTAGCAAAAACATGCTCAACTTCAGAAGTACCAATACCAAAAGCTAAAGCGCCAAATGCACCGTGTGTTGCGGTATGTGAATCACCACATACGATGATAGTGCCGGGCAATGTTAAACCTAATTCAGGTCCCATTACATGAGCAATACCTTGGTTTTTATGACCCATACCAAAGAGTTCAATACCAAAATCTTTACAGTTTTTTTCTAGTGCACGTAACTGATTAGCAGCACCTTCACCAGCAGCATCAATTTTAATTGAGCGAGTTGATATGTTGTGATCCATTGTTGCAATAGTACGTTCAGGGTGACGTACAGGACGATTATGAAAACGTAAGTTAGCAAATGCTTGTGGTGAAGTTACTTCGTGAATCAAATGACGATCAACATAAAGTAATGGCGTTTCACCAGCTTTTTCTTCAACTAAATGCGTTTGCCATAATTTTTCATATAATGTTTGTGGTGCAGTATTAGTGGTCATGTTAAGCGCTCTCTTTATTTACTGGCTGTAATGTGTTGACAGATATAATCACCAACTTCGCTGGTGGTTTTTGCATTTTGTCTTTCATTTGCTGGTAATAAGTCAGCAGTTAAAATGCCATTATCTAAAGCTGCGGCAACAGCGTCTTCAATTGCTTGTGCAGCTGCATCTTCATTTAAGCTAAAACGCAACATTAATGCGGCAGATAAAATTTGTGCAACAGGGTTAGCTATACCCATGCCGGCGATATCTGGAGCACTTCCACCAGCTGGTTCATACATACCAAAGCCTTGTTCGTTTAAGCTAGCAGAAGGTAATAAGCCCATTGAACCAGTAATCATTGCACAAATATCTGATAAAATGTCACCAAATAGGTTTGGACATAACATCACGTCAAACTGGTTTGGATCACGTACTAACTGCATTGCTGCGTTATCCACATATAAATGCTCTAATTCAACTTCAGGGTATTCAACAGCAACTTCTTCAACCACTTGGCGCCATAATTGACTAGTTGCTAATACGTTAGCTTTATCTACTGAGGTTACTTTGTTATCGCGCTTTTGAGCAGCTTGAAAAGCAAGGTGAGCAATGCGCTTAATTTCACGACGTGAATAAAACATTGAATCAAAACCCGTTTCTTCTTCGCCTTCGCCTTTACGACCTTTTGGTTCACCAAAATATATGTCGCCAGCTAGTTCACGAATAACTAATACATCAAAGCCTTGTTCAGCAATGTCACTGCGTAATGTTGACAAGGCTGAAAGAGCAGGCTGTAACGTTGCAGGACGCATATTACAGAATAAATCAAAGTGACCACGTAAACCTAAAAGCGCGCAGCGTTCAGGCTGCTCAGTTGGCGGTAAGTTTGCCCATTTAGGGCCACCTACTGAGCCAAATAAAATAGCATCACTTGCTTCACAACCGGCCATTGTTGAATCAGGGAGAGCGGTACCATGGTTATCAATGGCAGCGCCACCAATATCATAATCTGTTGTGCTAATTTCTATATCAAATTTGTCAGAAATAGCGGTTAAAACTTTTTTAGCTTCAACCATTACTTCTGGGCCGATACCATCACCGGCTAAAACTGCTATGTTGGACATGTTATTTACCTTTAATCTTTTATAAAAACGTATCTTTGAACTGCATATTCAAAAATACGTGATGCTCATGTGTTTTCCCCAATATTTGCTCATAAGGAGAATTTATTCTTATTACTTAAAACTAGTTCATCAAGAAAATAACCTAAGGATGATGAACTACTCAGATATCTTTGAGTTTTGTTTAGCTTGTTATTGTTTGTTTTAGCTCTGCAATTGTCATGGCACGACGAATGCTATTTAGTGCATAAATAAGTGCTTGCCCTGATGCTTCAATCACATCAGTTTCTAGACCGTAGCCATGAAAGTTTCGACCTTGCCAAGTGATAACTAAATCAGCTTGGCCTAAACCATCTTCACCTGAACCTTTATTAGAAATTTTGTAATCACTAACATCAAAGTCAATATCTACAGTTTGTTTGATTGCTTGATACAATGCATCAACAGGTCCATTACCTGTAGCCGCGTGAATATTACCTTCGCTTTCATCACCTGAAATTAATTTAATACTTGCCGTGGCAAAATCGCCATCACCACATTGCACTTTAATATTTTTTAACTGGTAGTAATCTTTCAAATCTTTTTGTTGTGATTTAAAAACCAAGGCTTCTAAATCATCATCAAATACTTGGCCTTTTTTATCGGCTAAAGCTAAGAAATCTGCGTATAGTTCTTCAATTTCATAATCACTGTCTTTATAACCTAAACTTTCCATACGGTGCTTAATTACGTGACGACCGCTGCGTGAAGTAAGGTTTAGTTTGGTCTTAGCAATGCCGACACTTTCAGGTGTCATAATTTCGTAGGTGTTACTTGCTTTTAACATACCATCTTGATGTATACCTGATGAATGGCTAAATGCATTACCACCAACAATGGCTTTGTTTAGTTGCACTGGCATATTACATAATGTACTAACTAATTTAGAAGTTCGTGCAATTTCTTGATGATTAATATTTGTTTTTACGCCTAATAATGCTTGGCGAGTTTGCATTATCATTGCTATTTCTTCTAAAGAACAGTTACCCGCACGCTCACCAATTCCATTAATGGTACATTCAATTTGACGAGCACCGGCTTGTACAGCAGCCATTGAGTTTGCAACGGCTAAGCCTAAATCGTTATGACAATGAACAGAAATAATGGCTTTATCAATATTAGGAACACGGTTAAATAGGTTGGTAATAATACCTTGAAATTCAAATGGTAATGTATAACCAACAGTATCTGGAATATTTACCGTTGTTGCACCAGCATTAATAGCCGCTTCAACCATAGAACATAAATTATCTATTGGTGTACGTCCGGCATCTTCACATGAAAATTCAACATCATCTGTAAATTTACGTGCATATTTGACCGCATGAACAGCCATGGCTTGTACGTCAGAAAAGTCTTTTTTTAATTTTTGTTGTACATGCACATCAGAAGTTGAGATAAAAGTATGAATGCGAAATTGGTCAGCGACTTTTAATGCTTGGGCACACGCATCAATATCAGCTTCAACAGCACGAGCTAAGCCACAAACGCGAGCGTTTTTAATGGTGCGGGCAATTTGTTGTACCGACTCAAAATCCCCCGGAGAAGAAACAGGAAATCCAACCTCCATAATATCAACGCCTAAACGTTCAAGTGATTGTGCAATTTGTAATTTTTCATGTACTGACAAACTTGCATTTAGTGCTTGCTCACCATCACGTAAGGTAGTGTCGAATATAATGACATTGTCATTTGATGCTGCTTGGTTACTCATGTTCTTATCCTTAATAGGCCTAATTATTGTTTGTGCTAATAAGTGAAAACTAACAAACGCATAGACGTAAAAAAACCTGCGTTAGTTAGCGCAGGTTTCATTTGAAGCTCTTATTCGTTTATCTTTAAAAAATGATGTAATTAAATAAGCAATAAAACCTAGCCGCGCACGATGAGTGCGAGGAGGTTGAGGTTTGTATGCTGAATTAATTTTTTCATATTTGGGTAAACAATTTGTTCAAAAATTACTATATGGTTATTAATAGCGCATATACTCTAACTATGTCAAATGAAATATTATTAAGCGCTAGATAAATTAGTTATATATAGCTTTATACTAAAGATTATACTCAACTATAAATGAAGCATTGAAATCTGTTTCATCATCAATATCATTCTCAAAAGTAGACTGGCTAATATCTGTTGCTAAAGTGAAACGCCAGTTTTTATAATCATGACGAATACTTCCTGATATCATCCAAACTTGCTCTGCAATACTCGTTACAGTGTTACCGATAATTGGATTATTGGGGGCTTTGTCTTGGTTATCATAGTTTAAATCTAAATAACGGACTTTAGCAGTAAGCCTTGTGTTGATATCAAGTTGAGAAATAGTACCTAATACATAGGTTTTAGCATCGTTATCATAAGTACTACCTATATTACGGCCATTATAGCGCATGCCGGTAGCATAACTTGAGTGCTCATAGTAACAATCGCCAATATTATCTCTTTCGCCACAGTCAGCTAAACTATCCGCTAATTCTAGAAAGACAGTACTAGGTTTGTTGAAAAGAGTTAAATGTGCATCTAAGCCTATTTGTGGTTGTGCCTTAGTAACATAGTTGAAAGTGCCCTCACTACCATCTTCAGCAAACTTTTGCCCATAAAAACTCATTGGCGTGTCAAATAAGGTAAAGCTATAACGTAAATCATAACCAGCTTGTTGGTTAGCTGGATTTTTTGTATTCTCATTGCAAACTACATCGTCAATTCCACAATTACTTTTACCAAGCAGTATATCTCCAAAAGTTGATAAACTATGAGAGCGGCCATCACCCCCCCATTGTGCTAAACGTGTAATACCTAACTCTAAATTCTTAAATGGTTTTAAATTTAATCGAAACCCCCATAACAGGGTGTTTTTAACGACACGCTCATCATTCATTCGACCCATAAAGCTAGTAACGGTCCAAGGAATGTCAAATTCAGTAAAAGGGACTGTGAATGGTTCGGCGGACTTACGTGCAATTGAAAGTGCGGTGATAGGGCGGGCATTATTCGTTAAGCTTAAACTTGTATCCCAAGTCGGGCCATACCAGCGGTCTTGTTGACCAAAAGATAATACCCAATTTCCGACGAATGCGGCAATATAGCTTCCATCAAAACGTACTTTATCGCCATCAACTGGATCAAGGCTGTAAGTTGGAGAAAATTTAGCTGCAAAATTTTCAAACATAAAACTGGAATGAATACTAAAGTTATTTTTATCACTAGTTTGGTCTCCAAAGCTAGTGAAGCGCTTATCATCATTACTTATTTGTGCTTTTATTCGAGTTTGATTTCTATTAGCAAGTTTAAATTGATGATTAATATAGTGATAAGCACTTTCTTGGTTTGAACTTAAATCACTCAGTTCTATTGTTTTTACATCTCGAATAATATCGTGCCACATTAATGGATACGTAGTTACGGGAGTTGTTATGTGGCCTGTATCAGCAAGGAGCTGGATGTTGGCTTTTAAATAAATGTCAGAGGTATCAATCCAAGGTTCAGCTAAAGATTGAGTATTTAAGCTCATACCCATCAATAATGTGAGTGCAGGTAGAGTTGATTTAAAAGATAACATATTAAAAAGTGTCCATTTAATAACTTTACAATTCCATCTGATTTATTTTATTTCATCAAGAAAAGTGCAGATTAACGCAGAAAAAATAAAGTATACGTGTTTTCATCCCTGTTATATAGGGGTAAAATAATGATTATTAACAGGCCATTACTTTACTCGATAAGTTGAATGTTTCATGTCTGCAAAACGCTATTTGTTCTATATTTCTCAAAATTATTCTTATGCTATTTTACGTCCTTTACAAGAAGTAATCTTAGCAAGGGGTGATCAAGCAGCTTGGTTTTTAGAAGGAAAAGAAGTTAATGAGAACTACTTATTAGCTTCGGAAAATCAGCTTAAATCAATAAAGGCAGTACAGGAATATCAAGCCGATGTGGTTTTTATTCCGGGAAATGTAGTCCCTGATTTTATTTCAGGTATTAAAGTTGGTGTGTTTCATGGTTTTAACTCAGGAAAATTAAACCGGCGTGGTTTTGAAGATCATTTTAATATTCGCGGATGTTTTGATCTTTACTGTACCCAAGGGCCTAATACTACGTTGCCTTTTATAAAGCTTGCAGAGCAACATCAACACTTTTCGGTAAAACAAACAGGCTGGCCAGCACTAGACCCCTTATTTGATACAGCTAACGTAGACAAAAATACTAAACCTACTATCTTAATGTGCTCCACCTTTTCTAGAGCCTTAACTTGTGCGCCTCACTTGTTTGAAACAGTGAAACGTTTAAGTGAGCAAGGTAAGTGGCAATGGCTGATACAATTTCACCCTAAAATGCCTAAAGAAGTGGTTGATCAATATAAAAGTTTAGAAAGTGAAAACTTGTCCTTTATTGAAACAGATAATGTTATCCCTTTATTACATCAAGCAGATGTTATGGTATGTGATACTTCCTCAGTATTAATGATGTTTTTGATGTTGAACAAACCTGTCGTTACTTTTAATAATATTTCACCAAAAGATTATATGGTAAACATTAGCGAAGAACACAAGTTAGAAGAAAGTATTAAATATGCACTTTCTTATCCTACAGAACTAAAAAGTAAAGTTGAGTATTTTATTAATGATACTCATCCTTATACTGACGGGAATTCTGCACAACGTGTATTAGCTGCTGCAGATGAGTTATTAGAAGGAAAAAATGTGGCTAAAAAGAACAAACCACTTAACCTGTTAAGACGTTTTAAAATGCGTAAGAAGTTAAATTATTGGAAGTTGTAGAACAGCCTAAATACTGCACCATTAAGCTCAATAAAAGGTAATGTTATGAGAAAAGGAATAATCTTAGCAGGCGGCAGTGGAACTCGTCTGTATCCGTTAACCAAGGTAGTAAGTAAGCAGTTAATGCCTATTTATGATAAGCCTATGGTGTATTACCCGCTAGCAACGTTAATGCAAGCAGGCATTAAAGATATACTGGTTATTTCAACGCCTGAAGAAATCCATCGATTTGAAAACTTATTGGGTAACGGTGATAGCTTTGGTGTCACTATATCTTATGCTGTACAACCTAGCCCTGACGGGTTGGCACAGGCATTCATTATTGCCGAAGAGTTTTTAGGTGGCAACGCAGCTGCTTTGGTACTTGGCGATAATATGTTTTATGGCCATGATTTAACTAAATCATTAACTAATGCATGTAAACAATCATCTGGGGGAACTGTTTTTGGTTATCACGTTGCTAACCCTCGCTCCTATGGCGTCGTTGAGTTTGATAAAGCAGGAGTGGCTATTTCTATTGAAGAAAAGCCAGTAGCTCCTAAATCAAATTATGCTGTACCCGGTTTATATTTTTTCGACCACCGTGTTGTAGAATTTGCTAAAAATGTCAAACCTTCCGCTCGTGGTGAATTGGAAATAACGGATGTTATTGATCAGTATTTACAGGCCGGTGAGCTAAAAGTAGAAATTATGGGGCGCGGAACCGCTTGGCTTGATACAGGAACTCATGATGATTTACTTGCTGCAGCTAATTTTATTGCAACGATTGAAAAACGTCAGGGCCTAAAAGTTAATTGCCCTGAAGAAGTTGCTTATCGTCATGGTTGGATTACAGCAGAGAAATTGAAAGAAATTGCCGAGCCCCTTAGAAAAAGTGGTTATGGTGAATATTTACTTAAATTAATAGATGAACGAGTATTTTAGTGAAAATTATTGAAACAAGCATTCCTGATGTAAAATTATTAGAGCCAAAAGTCTTTGGTGATGAAAGAGGCTTTTTTTTAGAAACATTTCGAGAGAATTGGTTTAAAGAAAATGTTGCTGATGTGAATTTTGTACAAGACAATCATAGTAAATCAAGCCAAGGCATATTGCGTGGAATGCATTATCAATTGCAGCAAGCGCAAGGTAAGTTGGTGCGTGTTGTTTCGGGCGAAGTTTATGATGTTGCTATTGACATGAGAAAAAGTAGCCCTACGTTTGGACAGTGGTTTGGCACATTGCTTTCAGCTGAAAATAAACGTCAGCTTTGGGTACCAGCAGGCTTTGCTCATGGGTTTTATGTTACGTCTGAATTTGCTGAGTTTGTTTATAAATGTACTGATTATTATGCACCTGAGTTTGAGCATAGTGTAGCCTATAATGATCCAGCATTAGCAATTGAGTGGCCTTTTATTCGTGTTGGTACAACAAATGAAAAACCTTTGTTATCGGCTAAAGATGCAGCCGGCACTTTATTTAAAGATGCGCAGTATTATTCTTAGACTACTAGGTTGAAGTTAAGGGAAATTATGAGTAAAACTATTTTGATCACCGGTGGAGCCGGTTTTATTGGCTCAGCTTTAGTTCGTTATTTAATTAATGAAACGAATAATATTGTTGTTAACTACGATAAATTAACCTATGCAGGTAATTTAGAATCTCTAAAGATGATTGAGAATAATGAACGCTATCATTTTGTTTTAGGGGATATTTGTGACCAAGATAAAGTCACCGAAACGTTAGCTAAATTTCAACCAGATTATATTATGCATTTAGCGGCAGAAAGTCATGTTGATCGCTCTATTGATGGTCCAGGTGAATTCATTCAAACCAATGTAGTAGGGACTTATACGTTACTTGATACAGCTCGCCATTACTATGTAAGCTTAGCAGAAGATAAACAGTCATCTTTTAGATTCCATCATATCTCAACTGATGAAGTCTATGGAGATTTAGGGGAAACGGGTTTATTTACTGAAGAAACCTCTTATGATCCAAGTTCGCCATATTCGGCTTCTAAAGCGGCATCTGATCATTTAGTGCGGGCGTGGTATAGAACCTTTAATCTTCCCGTTGTTTTAACCAATTGTTCTAACAATTATGGCTCATATCACTTTCCGGAAAAGCTAATTCCTTTAATTATTTTAAATGCGCTGGATGGAAAAGCCCTTCCAATCTATGGCGATGGTAAGCAAGTGAGAGATTGGCTTTATGTTGATGATCATGCTCGTGCTTTATATAAAGTAGTTTCAGACGGCAAGTTAGGTGAAACTTATAATATTGGCGGCTTTAATGAAAAGCAAAATATTGAAGTAGTTAATACCATCTGTGAACACTTAGACCAGTTAATTAGCGATAAACCTAAGGGGATTACTCACTTTAACGATTTAATTACTTATGTTACCGATAGACCAGGTCATGATGTTCGCTATGCCATTGATGCTAGTAAAATTAATAAAGAGTTAGGTTGGCATCCTCAAGAAACCTTTGATTCAGGTATTAGAAAGACTATTGAATGGTACTTAGCTAATCTAGATTGGTGTAAGCAAGTACAAGACGGTAGTTATCAGCGTGAACGTTTAGGCTGTTAAATTTAAAACATGATTTGTTTGTTGATAATAGGATGAGAAGTGAAAGTACTTATAATTGGTAAAAGTGGTCAATTAGCAAATGAATTAATTGCTGAAGCGCCTGCGCATATTGATGCCTTGGCTCTTGGACGAAATGATGTAAATATTATCTCTGTTAGCGCTTTTACTGACGCTGTAACACGACTTAAACCTGATGTTATTATCAACGCATCAGCATATACCGCTGTTGATAAAGCAGAAACTGATATAGAAAGTGCTTACGCATTAAATAAAACAGCGGTTGAGGTATTGGCTCAGGTTGCTAAAGAGCAACACATTCGTTTACTACATGTTTCAACTGATTTCATTTTTGATGGTCAAAGTAATCGCGCTTATAAGGTTGATGATACTGCTAGCCCTCAGAGTATTTACGGTGCTTCAAAGTTAGCAGGTGAACAGGCAATTCAAGCAATTTCCCCTGAAAATAGCGCTATTATTCGAACGTCTTGGGTTTACTCGAACTTTGGTAACAACTTTGTTAAAACCATGCTTAGGCTTATGAGTGAAAAAGAAGAGTTAGGCGTGGTGGCTGATCAGATAGGCTGCCCAACGTATGCTAAAACGTTAGCGACATTTCTGTGGATTTTAGCTGAGAAAGACTCAATAGAATTGATTTATCACTGGAGTGATGCGGGTGTTGCTTCTTGGTATGATTTCGCACAAGCTATTCAAGAGGTTAGTGTAGAGTTAGGATTATTAAATAAACAAATCCCTATTAATCCAATTCCTTCATCGGCATATCCTACGCCAGCTGAAAGGCCTGTTTTTAGTTTATTAAATTGTAGTTTATCTACTGACACTCTTAAGCCGATTCATTGGCGCAAGCAGCTTAAAAACTGCCTGCAGAACTTTAACTAGTTAGTCTTTTATTTAAAGAGTGAAGAAACTTTTCGATTAAGCAATTTAAAGTAAACTTTCCATATTGTTTTAAACTGTTGTTTTGAACTTTGTTTTTTCCAATCACTGAAAGGTGTGTTTTTCAGCTTTAATTGATCTTCTATGTTGGCATCAATATGAAACGCTTTGATTTCCTGCCAATCTATATCGCCATAACCAAGGAAGGTATTGGTTGCATTTTCAAAGTGGATTATAGACATCCACATTCTTTTATTTTGAACCGGTAACACTTTTTTTACTTTACTCCAATGTCCGTGGCGCTTACGAGACCAAACCGTAACGAAATCATCGGACTTTTCAATTAAGCTGATGAAAGGGTTATGAACATGAGATCGTTTAGCAAAGCGGACAATAGGCTCTATTTGTAAAGTATATCCGTCAACAAAATCGATGGCCATAAATGATTGCTGAGCAAATTGCGCCTGAACTTCTTTTATATAATCTTGATGCAAACAATCATCATTATCTAATCTTGAAGTGATAAGGTAAGGTTGCTCTAATCGTTTAGCGACTTCTGATTTGATGGAAGGTAAATAAGCATCCATACCATCAATATAGACAGGCGTAAAATTACTGAATTCAGCTGCATACTTCTCAATTATTACTCTAAAGATATCAGGGGTACTGACATCGAAAAAAACTAGCCAAGTAAAGCTAAGTTCAGATTGTTTTTTAATAGATGAAAAGCAATATTTTTCAAATAGCTCAAGTCTATCTTCCATCCACTTATCATCTAATAATGGCTTGTTACCATTGGCTTTTTCTAGCGCGGGATCTCGTAAATTAAAACGAGTAATTACAAAATGTTGAAACATATGTCACCATAAATACAAAATACCCGACATGAAAATATCAGACATTAGCGTATTTTTAATAAAAGGAAATTGTAGTTTAAATCTCAGCTATTTTTTAGCTAACATTTTAGTAAAGTAAGCTTCCATTCGTTCAATTGTTTTATCATGCGACATTTTTGTTTTAATTATTTCTGTTGCATTGTTAGCTAGCTTTGCTAGTAATTGTCTATCTTGATATAGCATTCTTATTTTCTCGGCAATTGCAGATGAATCACCAATTGGTACAAGGTAGCCGTTAAAGCCATTTTCAATGGTTTCAACCACACCGTCATTTTCCGAAGCAACGACAGGCGTGCCATTTGAAAGCGCTTCTAAGACTGTACGAGTTAACCCTTCTTTACTTAATGAAGGAAGAATAAGAAGCTCACAGCCTTTGGCTATTGCAGGTACATCATTTCTAAAGCCAGGCAGGATAATACGCTCACTCATTCCAGACTCTTTTATTTGAGTGATAAAAGGTTCACGGTCCAGCTTATCGCCAACAAGTATGATTCTTAAATCCGTTATATCACTTAGCTCTTTTGCTGCAGCAAGTAAAATATGTGTGCCTTTATGGGTACGAGGGCTACCCACACATAAAATATTAAAATGACTATTGTCGCTACCTAATGAGGTCAAATCGACGCTAGGCTCTTTATACCATGATAAATTATGCCCTTTGTAGATTGTTTGAACATTCGATTTTATTGAGCTTCTTACTTTATCTTTCACATTAACTGTTACCGCACTTGAAACACAGACAACACCATTTATTCTCGGATGAAGCATGCAAAGGTAATTACTGGGATCTGTTTTATACATACCACCTGAAGTACCGCGATAAGCAATCATTTTAGCTTTTGTTCCTACGCAACCAAAAGCAGCATTAGGAATGCCTTGCGATTCAGTCGCGTATACAATATCAATATCATGTTGTTTAATATATTGATTAACTTGCTTTATTACTTTCCAGCTATGCTTTTTAAGTGACTTTAGTTCAATAACATTTAAGTTTTCTTGTTTATATCTTTCTATATAAGCATTGGTATCACAGGTCATGATAGTGACTTCATGACCTAGTTTAGCTAAACCTATATAACACTCAGCTTCAGGGCGTACTGCATTATATGAACGACCTCTATTAGGAATGACTAATATCTTCATCGTGATCCGTTTAGCTCCAACTATCCATTGAAGTACGACGACGCGCAAACAGTCGGGGTAAAATTAAACCTAATAATAAACCTATGCCTAATACTATTGCACCATTATAAAAACGCTGCGTTAAAATTTTTGTATCTTGATCTTTAACTTTAGTCAAGGTTACTTTAAGTTGATCTTCTACTTGTTTTAGCTGAGTTATTAGCTCTTTTTTATCTTTACTTAGCATGGCAACAGAGCTCTTTAATTGGTTAACTTCACCATCAAGTTGGTTAGTATATTCACTGCTATTGGCAATTTTACCGTTAAGTTCAGCAACTACAAAGCGAAGGCCAGGCTTAGTGCTCAAGTATTTTTTTTCTACCCAACTAACTCGGTTTTTATTATCTATAATCTCACGGTAACCTTTCTCTGATTTACCTGTAACTCTCACTTCAGAACCTGCATTAATAGAGCCTAATATACGATAGTTTGTACCGGGGCCAGCATGAATAAAAATTGATAAATTATCAATAATGAAGCCTTTTTCATTTGTTGCAGGGTTATTTTCTTGTGCATGGCTTGATATGACAACACAGAAAAAAATGGTAAAGCTAGTAAATATTTGCTTAACTTTTTGTTTTACGGCCTTAGAAAAAACTTTCATGAAATAACCATTGAATAAATAAACTATTGAGGAGCAGATATTATGTGTTTGACGCTTTGATAGCAAGTTAAGATTGAGTATCTAGCCTTACTGAGTGTATGCTGTCATTGATTGAATCATGTAATAAAACGAAGTTTACAAAAAATGACCACAGAGATAGAGCTGAAGTACCTTTTGTCAGCAACTGAACTAGAAAGTAGTACCATTGTTAATACAATAACTGAGATGCTTGAGGTACAAAAGAAGCCATTTATATTTGAGAAAAAAAAGATAAATGATAATTACTTTGATAATAAAGAGTTAATACTCAGAAAATTAGATATAGGATTAAGAATAAGGGATAAAAATCAAGAATACGAAGAAACAATTAAAACTGCTGGAAAAGTAGAAGGCTGTTTACACCAAAGACCAGAATACAATGTAGCTTTAGAAGAAAAACAATTAAACCTATTATTATTTCCAAAGAATATTTGGCCACCCAATCTCAATCTAACCTTATTACAACAAAGTTTGTATATTATTTTTAATATAAGCTTTTCACGTCATACATGGTTAATTACTCAAGAAGATAGTGTGATGGAACTAGCATATGATATGGGCAGTATTTCAGCTCCCTTTAATAATGAACCTCTAAAAGTACATGAATTAGAAATAGAATTAATTAAAGGCGATAAGCAAGCGCTCTATATATTAGCGGAGCAATTAAAGACTATAATTCAGATGGAACCTGGTAAATTGAGTAAAGCGGCTAGAGGTTACGCCCTATATAATAAAAGAGATTGCCATAGTGATAATTAAAAAAAAATACTTCAGTAATTATGCATGTTTTAGCTTTGTCATCATGTTTTTTTTTAGTTCCTCTGTTTATACAACAGAATATAATTTACCAATGAAAGGTTTTCGACTTATTGGGCATGATCAAGAACATAAAGTAGTAAAGGGCGATTATTTTCAAAAAATAGCGGAACAGTACAATATTGGCTTTTTGGCACTAATGGCTGCTAATCCCGATATAGACCCTTTTTTACCTGAAATTAATAGCGATATTGTTATTCCTAGTGCAATGTTATTACCCTATGTTAAATGGGAAGGAATAGTCATTAACCTGCCTGAGTTACGGATGTATTATTTTATACCTGAAATGAATAAAGTACATGTATTTCCTGTAGGAATCGGAAGAGATGGTTTAGCCACGCCAAAAGCAACAAGTTATATTAGTAGCAAAAGAAAAAATCCAACTTGGCGACCAACTGATGAAATGCGTCAACGATATTTTGATGAGCATGGAAAAACTCTGGCAAAAGAAATTCCCCCTGGACCTAACAACCCGTTTGGTAAATATGCATTACGGCTGGGAACTAGTGAATACCTAATTCATGGCACTAATCAGCGTTTTGGTATTGGGATGAGAGCAAGTTCTGGTTGTATTCGTATGTTTGATGATGATATTGAGTGGTTGTTTGAAAATATTCCCTTAAATACCAAAGTACGTATTATTGAACAGCCAATTAAAATGTCGTATGAAGAAAGTGGTAGGCGATTAATCGAAATACATTCACCGCTAACAGTGAATAATACTATTCAGAAAAACACAATAACATCTTCGATAAAGCAATTTGTTGGTGAAGATGAGAATATTTGGCAACAATTAACCCCTGTGTTTGATAATCCACAAGGATTAATTATTGAATTGGAGCAATAGTTATTTACTTCTTATATGAAGCAACAACATTGTCAATGCGCTCATTTGCTTTGCTTGCATTGTCAGCGGCTTGTTCTGCAGCTCTTTTAGCTGCTTGAGCTTTGTTACTTGTTGCTTGTTGCTCAGCTTTAAGCGATGAAACATCACTTGATAATGAGTCTACTTTATTTGATAAACTAGCAATGCTTGCTTCTAAGCTTTCAGTATTAGCACAAGCAGTTAAACCTAATGCAAAACTAACAGTAAGTACGCTTTTTAAAATTGATTTTTGTCTTAACATAGTGATATCCCTAGAGTTGTGTTTATTCATGTTAATAAGTAGTATGACACATCTAATGCTGCTTTTACAAAATTCAATTTTTAGCTATCTCTTATTTGTCACTCACACTGACAGATTCAATTAGCTCTTCCATTAATTTTCTTTTTATATCAAGTTGTTGCTCTGCTTCTAATCCATATTTTTGGGCTAATATTTCATAATCACTCAGTGCTAAACTCACCGTAAGACGAGGGCGCTTGGGACGCTTGTTAATGGGTAAACCTAAAATATCACGGATTTGATCTGAAGGACTAAGGCCTGCATCAAGTGCTTGTTTTCGAATTGATAACTGAATTTTTTCATCCATATCAAAAGCTACTTGTACGGCTTTCATTGCTTTTACAGAAGATTGCCACTTATCGGGAATTTTTCTATCTTTTTTGCTTTGGACTTCGGATGTGTTAGCTTTTGCCATCTTACTTTCTCAGTTTTAACTTGCGGGGTACATATCAATAATATCAGTCAGTGGTCTGAATAAAGTTAAAAAAACATCAGTATCACCGTCTTGCCATACTTCAATATCTAAACCTTTACTCTGATCTTCATTGAATAGGGCATATAGTTCAAATTGCTCACCACAATCTTTTCCCTCGTAAGTAGAGAGATCAACACTACGGTGATCTTTTCGATGAAAATAACCGACTTTTGCAAATGTATTTTGCTGATACTGCTCGCTACTCCATGCTGAAGTAATGTCATTATCATTTTGGCGGTTTAAAAAGGCTTGTCCAGGTTCATCAAATACTTCTGAAAAATCATCTAGGTCAAATAATTCCTCCACATCGGCGTGTTCAATCTTTAATGAAAATTTTAACTCTGTGGTGTCATCTATTTCTAAAGATAAAAAAACAGCTTGTTCATTAGTGCCTTGTAAAGTCCATTCTGTTTGAGTGTTATGCTCGTATTCATAACTATTTACCGCTGTCACTTGAAATTGCTGGGCTCGTAATGCTTGAGGTAAAGCAAAACTATCCGTTAAGACTATAATATCACTAACTAAAAGTTGGTTAACGTGAGTTAATTTTCGCTCTGCTTGCGACTCTTTATTAAATATATTCTTAAAAAAACTCATTGTTTATCTCAATCTACGCATAAATTGTTGTGAATATGGCAGCAAATTATAACAAATTTGCTGCCTAAAAATCACACGCTCAATTACTTTTGTTTGGCTTTAATTCGATCAAGCACCGAATTAGCACTGTTTTCCTGTGAACCAATTCCTGCAGCTTTTAATTGTGCTGTTAACGATGAATCTGAGTTTTCAGACTCAAGTATTTCAGCCGCTTTCATTTTGTCATCAAACTTTTGCTGTTTAGCTTTAATTCGTTCTAAAGAATCTTTAGCACTTAATAACTTTGAGTTACTTGATGAAAAGTTATCAGTAATAGCAGAAGTTGCTTTTTGTACACTGTCTGTTGTTTTTACCATAGACAATTGACGCTTATGTTCTGTAACTTGGCGCTCACTTTTCTTTACCAGCTCTTTAAGTCTGTCTGCATTTCCACTAAAGCTACTAAGTGCTTGTTGTTGAGCCGCTAAGTCGTTTTCTAATGTAGAAATTTTTTCGGCAACAGCAAGTGCTAATGTTTCATCGCCTTTATCTAAGGCTTGCGCAACATAACCTTCATGTTCAGTTATTTCACGTTGTAAACGGGTTACTTCACGATCTGCAGACATTTGCTCTGCCATAACACCGGTTAAATCACGTTTTGCTTTAGTTAAGTGATTTTCAGCATCACGAATTTCTTGTTCAAAAATACGGGTAGCATTTGCATCTACAATGGCTTCACCAGCTTCTGAAGCACCACCACGAATTGCGGTCATAATTTTTTTAAATATACTCATTTTTCTCTCTCCTAATAAGATGACTATCTAGCATGTTTTACCGTGAAATTTACGGTTTAAAGCAGGTAGTCACTCATATCATCAATTACTTCAATGGCGTTATTACTTAAAACAGCCAATTCATGTTCAATATCATCAAACGTTGAGTTGATGGATAGCGCACCGAAAACTACGTATTTATCACCAATTTTTGAAAAAGATGATAACGGCATTGGAATATTCATTTCCAACATACTTTCGTGCATGGCATTTACACATTCAGTCTTCACTTCATCAGTACCCCAAAGGTAGCTGATGCATAGAATTTGGTCATCGGTTACCGATAAAAATATAGGTAACTCTTCTCTGCCTAACAGAGTAATTTGCAGTACGTCGACTTCACCTGAAATTGGTTGGCAGTCAAAGTCCATTCCAGTTTCTGAATTGTCGGCCAAGCTATTTAAATGATCGGCTATAGTATGAATATTCATGTATTTCCTATCCTTATCAAAAATATATATGACATAATATGTCAACGTTGTTAAATTTAACACCTTGACATATTATGTCAAGCTCTTTTTCTTTTCTATGTCTGTTTTTATTTAGTATCGACTTACGAAGAAGCTAATTAAGACCCTGCTGAGTTTTCCATGCCTTTTGATGTAACTGATAAAGGGTATGACTTCCTAGCGTATTTATATCAATTTTTTCTTTATTGATATAAAAATCATTTGGAAAAATAAAAGCTGACTTTAATATGTCTAAGTTAAGCCAATTATGTTTTACCGGCAACTTGTTTAAATCATTAAGTCGAGCTAGAGGGCTTTTCCCTGCTTTAGAGCCAATAGTCCATCCCCACTCGCCAAAGCTAGGAACATTGTCATGATATTGTTGCACATGTGCAAAATTTGCAGCTTTTAAAGTTTTACCTATTGAAATAAATGAGTCTTTTGCATGGTAAGGGCTTGTTGATTGAATGGCAATTAAACCGTCTCCGGAGAGCAGTTGTTTTAACTTAGCATAAAAGTTAACACTATATAGTTTATTAAGATCAGGGTGACTTGGATCGGGTAAGTCGACGATAATCGCATCAAATACTTCTCCAGATTCAATCAAATTATTAACCATTATAAAGGCATCATTACGTAAAATAGTTACACGCTTGTCTTGTAAGCTTCGGTTGTTTAAGTGGCTAATTTTTGAGGCTAAGCTACTGTTTAAATGTTGCTCAGGGAATTTAAATATGTCAATGAGCTCACTGTCTAAATCAATCAATGTAACTTGTTTAGGTTGATATTTTAGTACATCGCGTAGTGCTAATCCGTCACCACCACCTACAATAAGTATTTTCTCATGGCGAGCTGATCCAGCTAAAACAGGGGCGACTAAATAATCGTGGTAAATATGTTCATCAAAAGATGAAAATTGTAGACGGCCATTAAGATAAAAATTAATGATACTACTTTGCGCTGTACCTGCATTTACTCCCAAGTAGCGTTCTGTGAAGGTAAGTTGCTGATAACGTGTTTTTTGAACGTGAACTACTTTGTCTAAATAGAGCAGGCTATTCATCTGATTTAGCCAATGGTTACCGTAATTAAACATGAGAACAATAATGCATGCTAGCGCTAGGTGTAAGCAAAGAAAGGTTTTACGCCAAACGAGTTTATGCCAATAACGTAAAACAAAAAAGGCACCTGCAACAAGGTTTAAACTTGCCGTTAACGCTGCGGCCTTACTAATATCTATACTTAGTAAAAAAACAACCCAAATAGCTGCGCCAATACCCGCACCAATATAGTCAGCGCCGTAAATAGTGCCTAGGTTATTGGCTAGGTGTTTATTGTGTATTTCTTCACGAATTCTTGCAATAAGAGGTATTTCCATACCAATAAGGAAGCCTAATACTACGCCAAAAAAATATGGACTGTTGATGGCAATAAAACTGAGTTGTTTAAAAAGTCCTCCTTTGGGAATCATATCTGGAGGAAGGGAGAACATATCTGCAATAAGGTTTGGCATTATTTGCGTTATGGCGATTAAGCCGCCAATGATTAAAATGGAGCAAGCACCAAGTAAAGCGATGATTAATTCTAAACAAACAAAACCATTAAAAGCACAGCGTATTTTACGTGCAGCAAAAGCGCCTAGGCCCATTGAGACTATCATTAAGCCAATCATAGTGTATATAGTACTTTCCATCACGCCAAGAACTCGTCCAGCATAATGGGAAAGAAGATATTCATAAATCAACCCACAGCCTGCAAGAATTGCCATGGCTAGGATAAGTAATATATCGTCAAGGAGGTGAGAATTTTTTTCAGGCATAAAGGACGATATACTCTGTCGTTATGAAGTCATTATCTAGTGCTATTAATAATCGAGATATTGAAAAGCGTTAGTTTTAGAATTTTGAGTTAAGTTACGATCGCACTTTTGTGCAGATCGTAACTCATTATTGATGTGCCTAATTTTGCTTAAGCCATTAATGCCGTTAATATCAAGGCAATTGAAATACTGGTTGCCATCTCTATACTAGCAACGCCAATATTATGCTGTTGATCTACTTCTTCAACTAGGTTAATTCCCCAAAGTACAATTCGCTTAGCAATTGACGTTAACAATGAAACTAATATTGTCATGGTAATACCAAAAACTAACCAACCTAGTAGGTTGATTATTAGCGTATCCGGACTATAAACGAGAAAGTGACTTGCTGCTGTTACGGCAAGTGCAGTACTAATAACTTGACCACTATAACGAATAGCAAGTGCTAAGTGTCCATCGCTCAGCGCTTCTTGCAAGCAATCTTCTTGATTATTTTTTGCATATTTTTTCTCTCTAATACGAGTCACTAAAACTAATACCGCTTGTGCAACAATAAAACCACTGGTAATTGCGATGAAAGTCGAAATATCTAAACCATCAACCCAAAGAAGAACGGCTCGGATAATAATAGCGGTAGCAATTGCACCAGCAGCATCAATAATGCCTATAGTGAGGTTTTTATCTTTTATTAATGCCGTTTTATCTAGGTGTTGTAATGCAACCTTATCTTGAATAATTCGACCCACTTTAATCAGTATTAACCCATAAATACCGTAGGCCAACATGCCGATAATTTCCATCAAATAACTCGGCGCATTTTCACCAGTAATGGCACCAGTTAAAACAATACCCAAAGCTAAAATACTGCCAGCGACACTCACACCAAATGCAAAATTATCTTTTTGAGCTAACTCTTCTGTGCTATTTACTTGGCTTGTTAAGCCTAATAAAAAGCGCATAGCACCTAAAAGAATAATAGCAATAGTAATATCTATAGCTAAATAAATGAGTAATTCTTGATTAACACCAACAAAATCTATCAATGTGTTCATAACTATTTTCCTATTTCCTGTTATTTACCACGTCGAAAACTGCGTGATGTATTGGTGTTAGAGTTTCTAAAGCTTGAGCTTTTTTTAAACTTTGATTGAGCCTTTGATTTATTTGCATAACTACTTTTTTTAGCTGTATTACTTCGAAAGCGATTTGCACTTGATTGAGCCGTTTTACTTTTGGAAGACAAACTAGATGAGCCTGTACGGTTTTTACTGTAAGGGCTGCTAAATTTTTGTCCTCTGCTGGCAAATGACTTTTTAGTTCGTTGGTCAAGTTGGGTTTGCTTCTTTAACTGGCTAGGTGAGCTATAACGAGTTCTACCGTAGTCATTATAATAACTATAGTTTCTGCTTCTTCCCCAGTCGTTATAATAAGCAGGGCGACCAAGCATATTACCCATTAAAGAATACACACCGTACCATGCCCAAAAAGACATTCCATTGCTGCCAGTTTGCCAATTACCATAACTTGGGTTACCAATAAGCTGCTCACCAGTACCAAAATCTTGCGCATTATTGGCTTGCTGAGATTGTGATTTAGAGAGCGAGTTCACTCGAGGAAGTTGACCATCAGACATATCAGCTAATACGTTTAAAGGATCACTGAGTGCATCTGAATAAAGCACAGGGTCTGCCGCTTGATAGATATTAAGTAATTCATCATAAAGCGCTTGGCTAGATGCAAACATTTGTGGTTGGTTTTTAGCAGTGTTAATTCTATCGAGTAAAGCGCGATACATTGGACCTTGTATTGTTGCATCTTTACTAAATTCAGCAACTAAAGTATGTAATTCTGGCTTTAATTTAGATACTTTGTCGGCATACTGACGTATTAAATTAGCATTGCGTACTTGACCATCACTTAGTGCCTCACCTAGTTGGTTAATTCTTTGTTCTGTTATAGGGAGTTGTTGTAATGCTTGCTCTTTAATGGGATCACCACCACAAGCAGATAACAATAAAATAGAGAGCACTAATATTGATCTAGTGCATATATCTTTAAAAAATTGTTTGATAAAAGAGTCTTTTAGCCTATGCATTTCTGCTATTATCTCCATAAAAATGCTATGTTAATATTATTCATTCAACAAACATTTTAAATGTAATTGTATTGAAATTTTATAATACTGGAACTTCATTGTTTTACGCCTGATTCTCGATTATTACAATTGGAGGGGGGCAGACAATAAATAGTTCAAGTTAATTAATAACATTAATGACATATTATGTCTACGTTCAAATTATATTGTCTTGATTATACTATCTTGATGCATTTATTTTAAGTAATAAAAGGACTGCTTGTGTATTCATCTTCATCATCTAGAAATTTATCTCCACTATTAACGCAGCAAAAAGAAAAAAGCTGGGAACAATTTAGTCAGCAACATTCTGAATGTTATCAAGCGTTAACACCCGAACAGCTTGATGACTTTAAGTTAGCTATTAGCTTGAGTGACTTTGTTTTAGCCAGCGCACTTCAAGCTCCAGATCTGGTGATGAGTTTATTTGTAAATAAAGATGTCTATGAAAAAACAGTACCATTATATGCAGAGTTATTAAGCGTTTTATTAGTGGATTGCGAAACAGAGGAACAATTACATCGGATATTAAGACGTTTTCGACTACAACAAATGGCTAATATAGCAATAGCTGATTTGGTACTCGACATTCCTCTTGAGCAATCGCTAGAGCGTTTATCATTGTTAGCAGATGCACTTATTCAAAGTAGTCTTTCTTGGTTAACAACATTTTGTCAAACAAAATGGGGAACTCCAACAAGTCGAACAGGTGAAGTTCAACCATTACTCGTTTATGGGATGGGAAAATTAGGCGGGTATGAATTAAATTTTTCGTCTGATATCGATTTGATTTTTGTATATCCTCATAGTGGTGAAACTCAAGGGCATAGACGAAGTATTGAAAATCAGCAATTCTTCACCCGCTTAGCACAAAAGCTAATTACTTCTTTACATCAGCATACGGCTGATGGCTTTGTTTATCGTGTTGATATGCGCTTGAGACCTTTTGGAGAAAGCGGTCCACTAGTTTTAACCTTTAGTGCGATGGAAGATTACTACCAAGAGCAAGGAAGAGACTGGGAGCGTTACGCCATGCTTAAAGCTCGCGTAATACCGCCGCTTAATGGTGAAGATGAATATCACCAACAGCTCTCTAAATTGTTAAGACCTTTTGTTTATCGTCGTTATATTGATTTTAGCGTGATTGATAGTTTACGACGTATGAAAATGATGATTTCGCAAGAAGTACGACGCAAACAATTAGTGAACAATATTAAACTTGGTGCTGGCGGTATTCGTGAAATAGAATTTATTGTACAAGTTTTTCAATTAATTCGCGGTGGAAGAGTTAAAGAGTTACAACAACGACGACTACTAACAGTTTTACCTGAATTAGTGATTTCTGGTGAACTAGAAGAAGATAGCAAATTAGTGCTAGAAAATGCTTATTGTTTTTTACGTAGAGTTGAAAATATTCTACAAGCCTTAGCTGATAAGCAAACACAAACATTACCTGATAATGAGTTAGACAAAGAAAGGTTACTCCATGTACTTGAGTTTAACTCATGGGAAGACTTTTGCTTAGTGCTTGAGCAGCATATGCATGGCGTACATGATAAGTTTGATCAACTTATCGGTATTGAAAGCCCAAACCATCAAGCTCAAGATCAACACTGGACTACCTTATGGCATAGCCGTTGGGATGATGAAGAATCCATCGCTTGGCTAGAACAAGAGCAAGGTGATAATGATGAAACGCATTGGAATAGTGAAAGCATTTGGCGTTTATTATCAGACTTTAGAGATGATGTAAGTAAACGTAGCATTGGTAATAGAGGCAGACAAGTATTAGATAAATTAGTCCCACTACTTATTTGTCATATTCAGCAAGCTAAGCAGGCAGAGTTTGTACTTGAACGTGTGTTACATGTATTTAAAAAGATAGTAACCAGAACTGCTTACCTTGAACTATTGTTTGAAAATGAAGGCGCCTTAAAACAATTAATACACCTATGCCAAGCAAGTCGATGGGTGACAGATTATATTGCTAAATCACCAATTTTATTAGACGAATTAATTGATCCTCGCCTATTACATAATCCGACTGAAATTTCTGCTTATGGGCATGAACTTCGTGAGAGTATGTTACGTATTCCAGAGGAAGATCTAGAAGCACAAATGGACGGCTTACGTTTATTTAAACAAGCCCAGCAATTACGTATCGCGGCAGCAGATATTTCTGAAGTATTAAGCGTAGAACAAGTAAGTCAGCATTTAACCGCATTAGCACAAGCAATTATAGCTGAAGTGATCAATATCGGCTGGCAACAAGTTATTACTCGCTTTGGGGCACCTAAGTCAATTGTTAATGCTGAAAATAGTGAGCAAGGTGTAAATCAAGGGGTATTACATAATAAAGGTATTGGAGTCATTGCTTACGGAAAAATGGGGGGCAATGAACTTAGTTATGGTTCAGATCTTGATTTAGTTTTTGTGCATAATAGCCCAGAAGGAGATGTAACCACAGGGCTAAGTAATGGCGATAAAAGTGTACCTGCTAGTCAGTTTTATATGAAATTAGCGCAACGCATTATGCATATTTTTAATACGCGTATGACTAGTGGCATCTTATATGAGTTAGATATGCGCCTACGTCCTTCTGGGAACTCAGGTGTGTTAGTAGGGCATATAAATACTTTTGAGCAATACCAAAAAGAAGAAGCATGGACATGGGAACATCAAGCGTTGGTTCGAGCTCGCATGGTTTATGGTAATAGTGTTATTGAACAACGTTTTAATGAAATACGCCATCAAATATTAAGTGAACAACGTGACGTTGATAAGTTAAAAGTAGATGTTGCAGAAATGCGAGAAAAAATGCGCAAGCATCTTGATAAGTCTAAAGATGAGCTTATTGATATTAAACAAGGATTAGGTGGTTTAGTTGATATTGAGTTTTTAGCGCAATATTTAGTACTTGCATATTGTCATAAATACGAAAGTTTAAGCCAACGTTGTGATAATTTAAGTACATTTAAAGAATTAGCAAATATTGAACTATTAACAAAAGAAGATAAAAAAATCTTAACTAAAAGTTATAAAGCGCTAAGAGGTTTAGGTCATAAAGCGACGTTACAAAATGAAACCTTATTAATGAACAAAGATGCTGTGGAAGAACGGTATCAAGTTATATCAATATGGCAAAAATTTTTAAATTAAACGATATGATTTTATATATTAATAAGCATCTTTAGGCCTTAAGAAAATACATTCATTTATAAGGTATTTGGGTGCTTCATTAACAAAAACTAAAGCTCGTTGACGATAACAAAAATAGCTATTAATACCTTCAGGATAGTGTCCAGAAACTGCTTCACCAATAAGGTAAGCAGTTTTTAAAATATTTTTTTCAATACGAAATGGGTCTTTAATAATAAAATCTTTGTTGATCCACCAAATTATTTCAAGATCATCCTGCTCAGCGTATTCTGCTAATTTTTGATATAGTGTTTGACCCTTTCTAAAAATTCTAGAGGCTGTTTTTCCTTGCCAGCTTTTTAGGTAGGGTCTAACTGTCATTTCTCTTGCTTGTAATATTTCAATCAAATTTCCTTTGGGCTCAGGCAAGAAGATAATGTTATTGCGAATTTTAGGCCCACTTTTACTAATTCCATCACCATATATTTTAGCGTAAAAGTTAGATAAGCCGTCGGCAGCCGCATTAGTGTTTGTTCTTCCTTGCTGGTAATGGGGCTTCTCTGGTGCACTCTTTGCTTCAGGTTCTTTTGGCGTAGCTTCTTTAAGCTCTACAACTTCGGCTGATATTTCTTGGGTATCAGAAGAAAACAAAAAATCTTGATTAGCAAATAACGCGT
>CAXIBS010000004.1:0-68593 GCA_964022585.1 uncultured Colwellia sp. | reverse complement strand
CCGTCGCTTTTCCTTATATGAAAATAAAATAAATAAAGACTTCTCAGAATTAACTACGGTGAAAGAGCAATTACAACATCAAGCGTTACATGATGTATTAACCAACCTACCAAACCGAGTACTACTAGCAGATCGTCTGAGTCAATCTATGACTCAAAGTCAAAGACATAATACTTTACTGGCAGTGGTTTTTCTGGATTTAGATAGCTTTAAACGAGTTAATGATTCTTATGGTCACGACATGGGGGATGAGTTATTAATAATCGCCTCAGCCCGTATGAAAGAGGCTCTACGCGAAGGTGATAGCTTAGCTAGGATTGGCGGTGATGAGTTTGTTGCCGTATTAACAGATTTAACAAGTGTTGAGGATTGCGAACTTGTATTAGAGCGACTCTTACTAGCTGCATCAAAGCCTATCAATATAGGTGATGTAGAATTACATACATCGGCTAGTATTGGCGTCACTTTTTATCCGCAAGATAATGTGAGTGCAGATCAATTAATGCGTCATGCAGATCAAGCTATGTATATTGCAAAGGAATCTGGAAAAAATCGTTATCATTTATTTGATACAGCCGAAGATAACGCAGTTAAAGTACAACAAGAAACTTTAGAGTCAATTCGCACTGCGTTAGATGAGCAGCAATTTGTACTTTATTACCAACCAAAAGTGAATATGCTTACAGGTACAGTGATAGGAGCTGAGGCGCTTATTCGTTGGCAACATCCTGAACGAGGACTATTAAATCCTTTCGATTTTTTACCTGCTATTGAAAATAACCCCATGATGATTGAACTGGGTGAATGGGTAATAGATAGTGCATTAACACAAATCAGTCAGTGGCAAGCAATGGGTCTTAACCTTCCTTTAAAAACGAGCGTAAATATTGCAGCAATGCAATTACAACAAGGAAATTTTGTGAACAGGTTAACAACATTACTAGCAGCTCATCCAGATGTACTTCCCTGCTATTTAGAATTGGAAGTACTTGAAACAAGTGCACTAGAGGATGTTCATCATGTGTCCAACATCATGAGTGACTGCATGACACAAGGTGTCCAATTTGCCCTTGATGATTTTGGCACGGGTTATTCATCATTAACTTATCTAAGACGCCTACCTGCAAGTTTAATAAAAATAGATCAAAGTTTTGTGCGAGATATGCTTCATGATGTCGATGATTTAGCTATTGTTGAAGGTGTTATAGCGTTAGCTAAGTCATTCAAGCGGGACGTGATTGCTGAAGGTGTTGAAACAATTGAACACGGAACTGCCCTACTACAAATAGGATGTGAACTAGCGCAAGGCTATGGCATTGCTAAGCCCATGCCTGCTAGCGACATCCCAAACTGGGTTAGTCAATGGAAACCAGATACTAGCTGGCAAAGATAAAGATATTCAAAAAATATCTAACTAGATATCAATACTAATAAGTTAAATATTATCACTATTAATATTTAACTTATTACTGTCTATCAAGCTTAGCTACTTCTCATTATTTAATATTACCAGCCCAAGTATTCACTGCATAAAATTAATGATTTTTCCAACCACAAGACTACACGCAAGCGCATTAACTTATTTAAATAGGAATAGGTTAATTTCATTCTTCGTCCAAGTAGAAGTTAAAATTTCTAGGTTCATGGGCTAAAAACAAGTATTTCTCATCTACCTTTGACTGTAAATTCTCTATGAAAAGTACAATTAAAGCAATGAAAATTACCTTTCTAAAAACTCAACGACCTCTATACTTAATTAACGTGTTAAGTTTACCTTTTACAAAAGTAAGAAGGTTAAATAAAGTTATTTAGATGATACTTAAGTCTAGCACCGAATTTGATGGTAACAATTTCCATCGTGTCTTATCGGAATTTACAACACGCGTACAGGTTATAATTTACTATTTTAAATTTACAGTAAGCTTTATTCTTGCCAGTAAACTAACAAGTAGTAACAACTAAACAAGGTAAAAATGATTAAGAATATAGCCTTGGATAATGACAATATAATATTTGTAAAATTAGGAGTTCTATAAAATGCAATACCACTTAAATGGTTTTAAACCAGGTAACTATCAAATTCCAGATGCAGTTCGTAAACCGGCCCCTCTTCTACCTATTGTTGACCTTCCAGAAGAAGTTGATGTACTCATTGTAGGTTGTGGACCTGCTGGTCTAGCGATGGCTAGACAATTATCAGAGTTTTCTGACATTACAACTTGTATTGTTGATCTTGAAGAAGGTCCATTAATTTTTGGACGAGCTGATGGCATATCTTGTCGCACAATGGAAATTATGGAAGGTTTCAACAGCAGTGATTTTGTTGTTAAAGAAGCTTACCGTTTAAACCAGAACACTTTCTGGGAACCTGATGCCACAAATCCTGAAAAAATAAAGCGTACCCATAAAATTGCTGATGCAAGAATTGGTCTGTCTGAATTTGCCCATGGTATTGTTAACCAAGCACGACTTCATGAATTACTATTAGAAGGCATGGAGAACTCTGTAACTAACCTTGTGCCTCATTATAGCCGCCGCTTACTTGAATTAGATGTTGACGCCAACCTAACACAAGATTTAGAAGCACATCCTATTACCGCACAATTCGAATTAAATGATGGCTCTGAATCACCAAAGAAAGAAACAGTTAAAGCACGTTATGTTGTAGGTTGTGATGGCGCTAGAAGTGCTGTTCGTAGAGGTTTATCAATCCCGCTAGAAGGTGATTCAGCAAATAAAGCTTGGGGTGTGATGGATCTATTATTGGTAACAGATTTTCCTGATATTCGCGTTAAAAGCTTTATCCAATCAAAAGAACATGGCGCTGTAATGACTATTCCACGTGAGGGTGGTTATTTATGTCGATTCTACATCGAACTTGGCCTTTTAGAAGAAGGACAACGTGCAGGAGACCTTAACCTAAAAGCTGAAGATGTAATCGCAAAAGCTCAGAAAATTATGCACCCTTATACATTAGATGTTAAAGAAGTTGCATGGTGGTCTATCTATGAAGTTGGTCAGCGAGTAGCAGAGCGATTTGATGATACACCTGTTGATAATCCTGATAATCTTATCCCGCGTGCGTTTGTTGCCGGCGATGCCTGTCATACTCATAGTCCTAAAGGTGGCTGGGGATTAAACACATCTTTACCTGATACGTTTAACTTAGGTTGGAAAGTAGCTTCTGTTTTACAAGGTAAGTGTAAGCCTGAATTACTGCAAACTTATTCAACAGAGCGACGTAAAGTTGCGTTTCAGTTAATCAATGCAGATAAAGAACTATCAAGACTAGTAGCAACTCGTCCTACATCAGACGATGTTTCGCCTGAAGCGAAAACTAACACAGCCGATATTGAAAAATTCATGGCTAGACAAAACGGCTTTGTTGCAGGTACTGCTATCGAGTATTACCCGTCATATATTTCTACGGGTCAAGAAAATCAGCAATTGGCTACTGGTTTCAAGATTGGTCAACGATTCCATTCAGCCCAAGCTATTCGAGTATCTGATGGTGATAGACAACACCTAGGTCATCTAAATAAAGCTGATGGTCGCTGGAGAATTTTTGTATTTGGTAATAAACAAAACCCTACAGAAGCGTCTTCTGATTCTTATAAACTTATCGAATTTTTAGCTAACTCTGATACTTCACCAGTGCAAAAATATACGCCTGCAGGTACCGATGTAGATTCAGTCTTTGATGTGTATGGAGTATTCCAACAGCAAGATCTTGCCATTGAGAATATGCAAGGTTACCTATGGCCAGCCAAAGGTAAATATGGATTAAGAGATTACGAGAAAGTATTCCATGCTGAAGAAGGTAATGATATTTTTGAATTAAGAGATGTCGACCGTTCACAAGGCTGTATGGTTGTTGTTCGCCCTGATCAACATATTGCGAATATATTACCACTTACGGCTCATCAAGAATTAACTGAGTTCTTTGATAAATTTATGATTGCACAAAACAATCAATAAAATATTATCTTGATGAAAGAGTGAACAAGGAAGTTCAAAAATTATAATCACTATAATTTGTCTTATGCTCGAGAACGCTGACTAGCTTTAATCTAGTCAACGTTATCGAGCATTTATTTTAATCACTTTTCTAAATGCACTAATCTTAAGCTTTGCCACAATTTTTTTGCAACAGGGCCTAGCAAACAAGTCTTCAATTTTATTGCTTGATAGTTCAAGGCTATTTTCATATTAAAATCTTTCATTGTTAACGCTTTTAGCGTGTTTTGCTGTAACTCGTCTGTAATCATGTAATCAGGTAAACGCCCCCATCCCATACCACTCATAATTAACGTCTTTTTAGTACTAAAGTCATTAACATACCAACAGCGTTGACCCGTTTGTACGCTATAGTTTATTCCTTGGCTACTTTGACCTGAATCTTGAACAACAATTTGATACTCATTTTTTAATTCTAAAACGGAAGTTAAATGAGGATGACGCTCAATAAAACGAGGTGATGCAACGTTACACAAGTACCCTTGATAAAGCTTATTGGTTTCGAATTGCCCCGAATTTAGTGTTAAATCATCGATTGCTGTTAACGCTATATCCGCTTTGCCTGACTTAATTGCTTCTAATGCTCCACTAATATATTCCTGCTTTAGAATAATTTGTGTGTGTGGAAATTCACTTTGTGTCATTTCTAATACGGGTAATATTTTTTTTAAATCATAAGACGCTTCTATTGCTAGAGTGATATTTGCTTCATGGCCTGTCGAGAGAAAGTTTGCTAATTGCTTCATCTGATCAGCTTCATCAAGTAGTCGTAATGCGTGCTGATAAATTTTTCTTCCGTCATCTGTTAATGACAAACGATAACCTTGGCGATTAAACAACTGCAAACCTAATTGAGCTTCAAGTTGTTTTATGCCCTGACTAATAGCTGGCTGTGTTTTAAATAGTTCAGCACTTGCACTTTTAAGGCTACCTAGTTCAGCTACTTGTCTTAACATTTTTAACTGCTCAAGAGTCATTAGTATTTTCCATTTATATAATTTCTTACAAATTAATTAAAAGTTAACAACTTATAAATAAAGCTTCAATATTTATTTACTTATATACTGTCATAATAAGATTCAACGTTTCAAAATTTTCATATTCGGATAACTAATAACCATGTACAACACTCGAACACATTATGGCTATATCAGTATATTTTTTCATTGGCTAGCCGCCATAACTATTATTGCTTTGTTTGCTTTAGGTTATTACATGGTAGATTTAACTTATTATCATGAGTGGTACAAAACAGCACCTGAGCTTCATAAAAGCGTAGGCATTTTGCTATTTTTTTTGATGGTTGCTAGAGTAGCGTGGAAAAATAAACAGTTAACAGTCAATCATTTAGCAAATCATACTGCTATGGAACGTAAAGCTGGCAAATTAATTCATTCGATGCTCTATTTCCTCATATTTATTATTATGATCACTGGTTACCTCATTTCCACTGCTGATGATCGTGGTATTGAGGTGTTTGAATTATTTACAGTTCCAGGCTTTGGCTCATTTATTGAAAACCAAGAAGATGTAGCTGGACTAATACATGAGTGGCTAGCTTATTTACTTATAACACTGGCTACACTGCACGCAGTGGCAGCACTTAAACATCACTTTATTGATAAAGATGATACATTAAATAGAATGATTGGCAGACGCCAAAATAATCTTAACCAATCGAAAGATAAAATGGAGAATACTTAATGAAAAATACGATGACTAAATTAGCACTAGCATCTCTCATTGGCGGCGCTATGTTAATGCCTACCGTAAATGCAGCTGATTACATTATTGATAACAAGGGAGCACATGCTTCAATCAATTTTAAAATCAAGCATTTAGGTTACAGTTGGTTAACGGGTCGTTTTGATAAGTTTGGTGGTAAGTTTAGCTATGATCCTGCCAATGTAGCTGCTTCTAAAATTGAAGTGAATATTGATACTACTAGCGTAAACTCTAATCATGCTGAACGTAATAAACATTTACGAGGCGATGATTTTCTAGATGTAGATACTTTTGCCAATGCTAAGTTTGTCAGTACTTCAATAACTGAAAAAGCTAATGGCAAATTAGCCGTTGCAGGTGTATTTACTTTACACGGTGTTAGCAAAAATATTGTTATTGACGCAGAAACTATTGGTGAAGGAAAAGATCCTTGGGGTGGCTACCGTGCCGGCTTCAGTGGTACTACTTCAATCGCATTAGCAGACTATGCTATTAAAATGAACTTAGGCCCTGCTTCAACTCATGTGCAATTAGAGTTACATGTTGAAGGTATAAAACAATAATTCCCTAACTGTTACAAGATACTCTGATAATTAACAGTTAAACAGCCCAATGATGTTAGAGAACTTAACTTCTCTAACTAGGGCAACTTACTCTGCTTTATTAATGCATTATTGAATCCCTCCAAGTATCAATTAATACAAACCTGAATATCTTGTCTATGAATGACGTAATTGCCAACTAAAAACAGCTGACTGTTTCTTACATTTTTTAAACATTTTCATCTCCCTCCGCAAGCACATAACATTAGCACTGTGATAATATTCCTATACTCCTACAATATTCATACAACAAATGTTAATGCTAACTATGCTTGTCAAAATAATTAACTTACATACATTAAAGCAACGCTTAATTTGGTTATTAACTGCTTTATATTTTGCTATAGCCACGACAGGTTTTGCTGCACAAGAAGTACACTCAGCAGCAACAAATTACGCTAATTCTCCTATAGTTAAAAATGATTTTGAATGGCAAGTGATGCTTGATTTATCCTTAGTGAGTACGCCTCAAATATTAACAGATGTGAAACAAACCGAAGCAATAGACTACGTACACTTAGGGTTATTACTTGATATTTCATATAAGGGTTTTTTCTTACAAAGTAACTCAAGACGCTCTTCTACCATCATTGGCAGTGGAGAAATAGGCTACCAACTATCAGTACAAAATGATTGGGAACTAGATTTAATTTTAAAAACGTATATTGATGGTTTTGATCCTAAAGAAATTATTCGCGACCAAAAACAATCAATACCTCAATTAGAAGGGCTACATGAGCGAGGTTTCACTGATGGTATTGCACTCAGGTATTCTCGATTTTTTGACAACTCGATTGCCTATGTTGACTTGGCAGCGGCATTAACAGACAAAAATAAACAAGGTGATTATACCTCTGGCATTATTATTGACAGTTTTTATAGTTACCTAATACCGTATAGAAATTGGGATATTTATTTAGGAGCTGGTCTCACTTATTACGATAAATCACTGATTAATTATTATTATGGTATTGATGTTGATGAAGTAACCAGCGCTAGAGCATTACATAATGCTAAAGCCGCTTTTAGAGCACAATTAGAAGTTTATGTACAATACCCTTTATCTAAAAATTGGTCTTTTAATAGCAGTGTCACGCAAACTTTTTACTCTAATAGCATAAAACACAGTCCGTTAGTTGATGAAAATAAGTTAACTCAACTTATGATTGGGGTACTGTATGTATTCTAATATAAGCCGAACTTTACTTATTATATTTAGCTTTTTTCTATCATCAGTAAAAGCTGAAGATGATATTTCATTATCAACAAATACTTCATTTAGTGTTCAACCTCAACAATGTGTAACACTAAGGCAAGGACGCAATTGTTATGCAACATTAACAATACAATGGCAAAAATCGACAGAACAATCTCTTTGTTTACATCAAGTAAATACAAAACAAAACAATAGTGAAAAAAAGCTATTTTGTTGGCCAAAAAGCAATAAAGGTGAAACAAGCGTACTATTTGAGTCTAGTGATAATTTAACTTATCAATTACGTACATTAAAAGATGAAAAGCTTATTGCTGAAACAGAAATGGTGGTTAGTTGGGTTCATAAGAATACAGCAAGAAAACGTCGTTGGCGTTTGTTCTAACAACGTTAGTTGAAGGTAAAAATAATGAATACTATTTTATTAGTTGAAGACGATATCAGTTTAGCTGATTGGGTATGCGAATACCTAATTGAGCAAGAATTTAATGTGATTCATGTTGAACGTGGCGATTTGGTTCTTGATAAAATAAAAAAAAATACAATTGATTTGGTACTTCTTGATGTGATGTTACCGGGCTTAAATGGTATTGAAGTGTGTAGACTTGTACGCCAGCATTGTCAGGTTCCTATTATTATGCTTACTGCAAGAGCTGATGAATTTGACGAAGTGATAGGGCTTGAAGCAGGTGCCAATGACTATGTAATAAAGCCTGTAAGACCTAGAGCATTGCTTGCAAGAATCAACGGACAGTTATCCAATGCACAACAAGGTGCATCAACAAGTAATACCCTAACCTTTGGTGAGTTAATCATTAACCAAGAAGCAAAACGTGTTACTTACCTCAATAAAGAAATAGAGCTTTCGTCTAGTTTATTTGCTTTCCTAACATTTCTTGCCGAACATGCTGGTAGCGTTGTCGATAGAGACTCAGTATTTAAAGCGTTAAAAAAACGTGACTATGACGGCCAAGATAGACGATTTGATGTAATGCTATCTAGTTTAAGAAAGATATTTAATGATGATCCACAAAAGCCAAAGAAATTTAAAACAGTTTGGGGGAAAGGTTATTTGTTTGTCAGTGATGCATGGAGTGACTCTAAAAATATAGACGGTGAGCATTATTTTAAGGAAAATGATTAGTAATGCGTGGCTTATATCTAAGCATTATTATCACTGTTCTCGGTTCATTATTTTTTATTGGATGGGGCTTAGATAAACTGGCTGAGCATGCCGAATCTGGGCAGCAAACAAATCAAGAAAATCAACGTACTTTATTATATCGCCAATTAGTGCAAGGGTTAGCGCAACAATTAAATGACCTACCAGAAACATCACTTACCGATTCAGTTCGTCAGTTTCAGCAACAATACAACATAGGTAGTCACCTTGTTTTAAGTGATGACGTTGCTTTACCTAAAGCATTATCAGTGCAACTAGAACACCAAGGAGGGCTTTTACTCGCATCACAAAATGATCACTATTTACTTAAAAAGCTGAGTAAACATCCTAGTTACCTCTTACAGATAAATATTCCTTTAACGCAAGAAGAAAGTAGTTCCATCAACTTTATTTTAACAATAGTGCTATATACCAGTATTTGTTTCATTCTTATTCTATGGGTATTTCCATTAAGTAGGCGATTATTTTTATTAAATAATGCAGCAGCAAAAATAGGTGCAGGCCAACTTAATGTGCGCATCAAACCAAGTCGATTCTCTTACATAACAATGTTTGAAAAAAGCTTTAATAATATGGCCGCTCAAATTGAAAAATTAGTTGCAGATAATAAAATTTTAGCCCGCAGCCTGTCCCATGATATACGTACCCCTATCGCCTGCCTTCGTTTTGGTTTAGAAGCCGCCATGGATAGTAAAACCTTAGAAAAAAAGAATAATTATCTTGCGCGTATGGATAGTGAATTAACTAATATGGAAGAAATGACGAGTGCATTTCTTGAATATGCTTCAATGGAGCGGCAAGCATTGCATATCAAAAAGCAAAAAATCGATGTCAATGCACTAATAAGTTCAGCAATAAACGATTGTGAAATACTGGCAAATCAAAAAGAAGTAAAACTATCATTTACAGCAAATCAAAGTATTTCTTATTCACTTGATTATCATTGGTGCTATCGAGCACTTATTAATTTAATCAGTAATGCCATTGGTTATGCGAACCATGAGGTTTTAGTCAACGCTGAAATTAGAAATAAACAGCTAATAATCACCATAGAAGATGATGGTAAAGGAATTGCTGACGATAAGCTCGATGTCGTTTTTACCCCCTTTGTGAAATTAGACCCTGAACGATCTCGTGAGCAAGGTCATTTTGGCTTAGGGTTAGCTATTTGTGCAAAAGTCGTAGACTGGCACCAAGGTGCGATTACCACCAGTAATAATGAGCGTTTATCTGGTGCCTGTTTCACCTTAAAGCTCCCTATACAGAAATAAATTATTACCTATAAATTCTCAGTATATATCATTACTAAAAGATTAGAGTTGAAGATAATGCTGCAGAGTCAATTAGAATATAATCTAGTAAAAATATAAATGAATACCTATCTACATTAGCTAAATGTATCATTGCTGTTGCTTTAATTCATTGTCATAAAATACATAGTTATTGAAAATGCACACCTTAATTTGACTAGGTTAACTTGTTTTCAAAAGCATATTTAGATTGCATTGAATTAAGTTGTTTTTTACCACACACCACTTTTCACAAAGGATTTATTACAGGCTTATGGAACAGATAATTACCCTGATTCTTGAATCGGGTCGCACTGCTATTGATATGGCTCTTTATGTCTTATTACCTGTTATGGTCGTTATGCTTGCGATAATGAAATTACTTGAAAGTAAGGGAATATTGGCTTGGATTTCAAATCGTTTATCTCCCCTAGTTAAAGTATTTGGTATTCCTGGGGTGGGTATATTTGCCATGCTGCAAATACTCTTTGTTAGTTTTAATGCTCCAGTTGCTACGCTAGCAATTATGGATAGGGATGGCACATCTCGACGTGCAATAGCTGCAACGTTGGCAGTTGTATTGACGATGTCACAAGCTAATGTAGTGTTTCCAATGGCGGTAGTCGGATTGGATGTACCAATGATGATGCTAACCTCTATCATTGGAGGCATGATTGCTGCTGCTAGTACTTACTATATTTTTGCCCGTAATCCAGCCCTTGATGATGACTATGCACATGCAGAACACTTAGCACCTGAGCAACATGAAGAGAAAAACTTTATTCAGATCCTTTCTGACGGAGGTCAAGAAGGCGTAAAAATAGTGCTAGCTTCTATTCCTCTACTCATATTGGCACTTTGTTTTGTGAACTTATTAAAGGCAACTGGCACAATAGAGTTACTAACTTGGCTTTTAGCCCCTGTGTTGGCGTTGGTTGATCTGCCTGAAGCAACAGTATTGCCAATTGTCACTAAATTTATTGCCGGTGGAACAGCCATGATGGGAGTCACCATTGATCTATTAAATCAAGGTGCTATGACTGCAACTGATCTGAACCGTATTGCAGGCTTTATAACGAACCCTTTTGATGTTGCTGGTGTGGCTATTTTACTGGCAGCGGGTAAGCGAGTCGCTTCCATTGCTAAAGCGGCAATGTTGGGTGCTTTGGTTGGTGTATTGATTAGGGGCGTATTGCATCTGATTATTTTCTAATATTTATAATTTTGCCCTCAGCGATGAGGGCAATTCACGCTCAACAGATAATGATATTAACCATGGAGTGGTTCAATGTTCAAAAAACTACAGCCACTCACGCGGAACTAAATAATCATCTAGTTTAGCCTCATCACTATTTTCTTCTGCTTGGTAATTATATTCCCAACGTGCAAGCGGTGGCATAGACATTAAAATTGATTCTGTTCTTCCACCTGACTGCAAGCCAAATAATGTACCGCGATCAAATACCAAGTTAAATTCAACGTATCGGCCTCGACGATATAATTGAAATTGACGTTGCTGCTCTGTGTATTCATCATTTTTACGACGATTCATAATAGGTACATAAGCATCAATATAGCCTTGGCCAACAGCTTTGATATAGTCAAAACAAGTCTCAAAATTCCACTTATTTAAATCATCAAAAAACAAGCCGCCAACTCCGCGAGTTTCATCACGATGTTTTAAATAAAAGTACTCATCACACCATTTTTTATAATCGCTATAAACGTTTTCACCAAAAGGCGCACTTAAGCCATGTGCCACTTGATGCCAATGAATAACGTCTTCTTTTACCGGGTAGAATGGGGTTAAATCAAAACCACCGCCAAACCACCAAACAGGATCTTCACCTTCTTTTTCAGCAATAAAAAAGCGAACATTTGCGTGTGACGTTGGAATATGAGGGTTTTTCGGGTGAATAACTAAAGAAACACCACAAGCTTGCCATGTTCGTCCTGCTAATTCAGGTCTATGAGCTGTTGCTGAGGGTGGTAATTTATCACCTGAAACTACTGAAAAATTTACACCGCCTTGTTCAATTACATCGCCACTAGTCATTACTCTTGTACGGCCACCACCACCTTCGGCTCGTTTCCAGTTGTCTTCAATAAATTTTCCACTGCCATCAGCATTTTCTAAAGCATGGCAAATTTGATCTTGTAAACTTTTAAGAAATTCAATAACAATAGAAATATCAGGAGCTTTATTTGGATTAACAGTTGATTGATTCATGAAGTAATAATTTTCCGAAGGCGTTACGTAAATAAAAGATGATTATATCAAGCGAATTAGCCAATGATATAACTTTTTATTAAATCAAAGCATTGCTGATACACAAAGTATTAAACAACTTTTAACTACTCAGAAAATTATCAAGAAGCTAAATAAGTCCTTTATAAAAAATTCTACAATTGTTATCACATGGGCTAGTCAACAGCACATTCAGACTGTAGAATCTATGCCATTATTATTTAGCTAATAGAAGAAGCATTTAAGATGGGCAGAGCTTACCAAAACCGTAAATTATCCATGGCAAAAACAGCCGGTGCAAAAACCAAAGTTTATTCAAAGTACGGTAAAGCAATTTACGTTTGTGCTAAAAATGGTGGAACAGACCCCGATGGAAATTTATCGTTACGTAGCTTAATTGATAAAGCTAAAAAAGACCAAGTACCTACTCACGTAATTGATAACGCGATTAAGAAAGCATCAGGTACTGGTGGTGAAGACTTTGTTGAAGCACGTTACGAAGGGTTTGGTCCTGGTAATTGTATGGTGATTATTGATTGCTTAACTGATAATGGCAATCGTACCATTAAAGATGTTCGTCAGTGTTTTACTAAAACCCATTCTAAAATTGGTTCATCTGGCACAGTTTCACACATGTTTGATCACCAAGCTGTATTTGCTTTTAAAGGTGAGGATGACGAAGCCGTTCTAGAAAACTTAATGATGGCTGATATTGATGTAAGCGATGTTGAATTAGAAGATGGCATTATTACAGTTTACGCACCGCATACTGAGTTCTTTAAGATAAAAACAGAGTTCGCTAACTCTATGCCAGAGTTTGAACTAGAAGTTGAAGAGATCAGCTGGGTTCCACAAACTTATATCGATATTGAAGGTGAAGACGACCTGGCTAACTTTGAGAAATTTATCGCTATGCTAGATGATTGTGATGACGTGCAAAATGTTTATCACAACGCAGAAATAAAAGATTAATTAATAACTTAATCAGCAAAACAATTAAACTACCCCATCTTTAAGATGGGGTAGTTTATGATTAATACTATTTAAAAAATTATTTCTGTAAAGTGATACTAAAAGTCTGCATCTTTTTGAAAGGTCAACAATTCTTTAGTTATTGGATGAGTAAGCGTTAACGTTTCAGCATGTAAATGTAGCCGTGGAGAACTCATAATTTCAGCTTCTTTTTCATGAGAGTTTCTTCCATATAAATCATCTCCTAATATAGGTAAATCCAACCCTAAAGGATGCGCACAATGTACACGTAGTTGATGAGTCCTTCCACTTTCAGGGTATAAAAAAAGCTTTGATTTTCCGTTAATAACATCAATAACTTCCCAATTTGTTTTAGACTTTTTCCCTTGCTCAAAACAAACTAACTGCTTTGGTTTGTCATCAAAGTCACCTCTAAGTGGTAAGTTTATCTCTCCTTTACTTTTCCCTAGTTTTTCGACTATATCTCCCTCTAAAATAGCCACATAGCGTTTTTTAATAGTGCGATTTATAAATTGTTGCTGGATATTTTTTTGTGCCCGTTTCGACAATGTCAATACCATCACACCTGATGTAGACATATCTAATCTATGCACAATATACGAACCCGTAGCCTGTGGGAATTGTTGTTTAATACGCAGGTAAACCGAGTCTTCAATATGTTTTCCTGGAACTGATAAAAACTCACCTGGCTTATTTATAACAACAATATCATCATCTTGATAAATTGTTTCAAGTAGCTTTCCTTCTGCAGGGTTAACCAATAAAGGGTTATCATCGATAGCCATGCCATCTAGCATATGAGCTAAAATTGGCTGACATTTACCTGAACAAGCGCCATAAAAATTCTTATGTTGCCTAATTTCAGACTTAGGAGCTTGTCCCCACCAAAATTCAGCTAGTGCTAAAGGTTTTAGTTTTTGTTTAAAAGCATATTGTAATAATTTAGGAGCTGCACAATCCCCCGTACCTGCAGGAGGAGTTTGAAAAGGTGCATGTTGAAATAACTCAATTAAATCTTTTTCTACCCCTTCACTATTCAACATACGGTATTGTTTGAATATTTTCGTTTGTAGCTTAGTAGAAAGCTTCTTGCGCTTTTTTTTAATCTGATCGATTTCATCGGTTAGAGTATCTAACTTTTGCTGAGTTTTTGAAATCTGAATCTGCCAATATTCTTTTAAATCACGAAGTTGATTTTTACCATCAATACTTTCTTGTGCTAATTGTTTAAGTTGTTGCGCTAATTCATCACTTTCAAAGTTATTTTTTACTTGGTTACGCTTCTCTTTTCTTATTTTTTTACTCTGCGCCATTTGCTTTCGATGCTGAGCAAGCTGGTCATTTTGTTGATTTATTTTTAATTCAATTTTTTGACAATATTCAACTAGTGAAGGATTAACAAGCAACTTATCTAACTCATTATTAAGACGATTTATAATAGCTACATCTTCACTATATAAACTTGATTCTGCTTCAACATCAAAAACAGAAGGAACAAAATTAATTGCCTTTTCATGACTGGTTAACTTTCCTGAAAAAGCGCTAATATATCCCACTTCACCTTGTTTATTTTCCACTAACAGTACACCAAACATTTTACCCGTTTGAGAAAACTCTTGTTGATAATAGCTATTACTAGTCAGTTTTTGTTGCAACTCTTGCGCTGCCAATAAACAAAGAGGGTGCGGTGTATAGCAAAATGGAAAAGTGAAACGCTCAGGCAGAGTATAGCTTTTAGTATTCTGCATAAAAGACGTAAAACAAGTAGGCTGACTATTCATAAGTTTTATTTGGTGTTTATATATTGATGTCATTAACAACATACTGACATGATGCGTTTGCTAATTTTAAACTATTTATTGATGGCTCAACATAGAGAAGTTACATTTGAAAGAAAAAAAAAGCCTTGAACTACAAAACCCCCCATTAAAAGGTATGGATAAATTAACACTAAACCTTATTAATATTCTATACTCAGCGTATAAGAACACTTATATAGCACTTAAATAACAATTAAGTACTCTGTCTTGATAATGCTAAAAATCACTATCAATTTAAAATAAACCACTTTAGTATGGAGAGTGGAATTTTTTACAATATATTTTTCAGTTATCAAGGAAGGAACTTCTGTGAAAAGTGGTAGCGACATACATATTCTTATTGTCGACGATGTTTCAGAAAACATTCAAGTGGCAATGAATATACTCAAGGAAGAAAGTTACACTTTCTCTTTTGCTTCTGATGGCCAAGAAGCGCTAGATCTTATTTCATCAAATAATTTTGATTTGATTTTACTCGATATAATGATGCCTAAAATCAGTGGGTTTGAGGTCTGTTTAAGTATCAGAGAACTTGAACATACCAAAGAAACTCCTGTAATTTTCTTAACAGCTAAAACAGATGCTGACTCTGTTGCCAAGGGCTTTGACGTTGGCGGCACTGATTATATAATCAAACCCTTTCATGCAAATGAGCTACTCGCTCGCGTAAGAACGCACTTAGAACTCTCAGGTACCAAAAAAGAATTAAAAAAATACGCTGAGCACGTTGAGAATAAAGCTAAACTTCAAGCCATCCGTTTATCTAAGGAAATTGAAGAGAATCAATGTGAAATGATTTATATTCTTATGGAAGTAATGGAGTCTACTTCTGATGAAACAGGTCAACATATTAGGCGTGTTGCAGAGACCAGTAAATTACTAGCTCAAAAAGTTTCTTACTTAAGCGAAGAAGAAGTGAACAGTATTTTCTTAGCTTCCCCTATGCACGATATTGGTAAAATATCTATCCCAGAAGAAATACTTCATAAGCCTGGTAGGCTGTCAGAAGAAGAGATGGCAGTCATGAAAACTCATGCTGAAAAAGGAGCTTTATTACTAAAAAATTCAAAACGAAGATTAACCACTTCAGCTTCAATAATTGCGCATCAGCACCATGAAAAATGGGATGGTTCAGGCTATCCAAGAGGCCTCAAAGGCGAAGAAATACATATTTTTGGACGTATAGTCGCTATTGCCGATGTATTTGATGCTCTCACCCACAAACGTCAATACAAAGATGCTTGGACAATCGATAATGCGATAGAGTACATTAACGATCAAAGTGGTACACATTTCGATCCTGCTTTAGTCGACATTTTTATGGATAATCTGCCTGAATTTTTAGAAATAATAAAAAAGTAAATGCTAATCCGCTTCTTATTTTTCATCCTATTATTCAGTTGTACTGCTGTTTCATTTCAAACTAAATCACAGTCACAACAGCGCGTTATATTGTCTAGTGAAGAGCAGCACTGGCTAGTTGAAAATAAAGATATCATTGTTGGTGGCAGTCCAGACTGGACCCCTTTCAACTTTACAGATCAACAAGGAAATTATCGTGGTATTGCTAACGATTACCTGCAACTAATTTCACACTACACTGGCATAAAATTTCGAGTTATTACTGATACTTGGCAAAATAATCTTACTCGACTACAAAATAATGAAGTTCACTTATTAGGGGCAGTCTACAAAACCGAAGAAAGAGACGCTCAATTTATTTTTTCTAAACCCTACTTTGAAGCCTTAGATTACTTTTTTATTAGAGATGATTTACAAGTTAATTCTCTTATTGATCTAGAGGGGAAAAGACTCGCTATCCCAGTTGGCTACGCCCACAGAAAAATAATCAAAAAGCACTTCCCAAAGATAAAAATTGTTGATGTTGACACTTTTGGTGATGCTATTGATGCTGTGTTAGAAAATAGAGCCGACATATTATTTGATACCTATGGCGCACTTATTTACACCCTTGAAATGGAAGGCATTACAACTATATTGCCATTCAAATCAACCCGTCACTTAGGTAAAAATCCTATTCATATTGTCACAAGTAAAGCACACCCTGAATTGGCGAGTATTATTCAAAAAGGTTTGGACTCGATAACTCCCTTTCAGCATCGTAATATTTATAATAAGTGGTTATCTAATAAGAATTTTTTAAATAAAGCTCATATTGAATTAACACAAAAAGAAAAAGTATGGTTAGAAAGAAATAATCACTTTACCTTTGTCGCTGATCCTTCTTGGATGCCCTATGAGTCTATCGATAAAAATTTCAATCATCAGGGGATGATACGTGACTATTTAGAAATTATTGCTAATGCACTAACAATAGATTTTGAACTGGTTCCTACTGCTAATTGGCAAAGTAGTGTTAATGCTTTACAAAAAAACAAAGTAATTATTGGCTCTGCGTCGAGCATTTACGCACCGTTAAAGCATTTACTATCTACTGATAGTTATATCAAAAGCCCCTTTGTCTTTATTATGAGAAATGAAAATAAATACATTGATAGCATTCCTCAAGTGATAAAAAAAAGAATTACCTTAATTAATGATTATTCAAGTACCAACCATATTATAAGCCGATTTCCTGATAAAACCTTTCAATTTGTTGATACTGCTGAGCAAGGGTTAGCAGATTTATCCTCAGGAAAAACAGATGTATTTATAGCATCTTTAGCGCAAGCAAACTACCTAATAGCAGAACAAGGATATAGTGCATTAAGCGTTGTAGGTAAAACACAGTACTCATTAGATATTAGTTTTGTATTGCAGCCTGAATATAAAGCACTTGTACCCATAATGAATAAAGTTATTGCTAATATCAGTACATCAGAAAAACAAGCAATATTTGATAAATGGGGGAACCGAGAGTTAATTGTTAAAACAGACTATCAATTAATTTTTATCACTATCTTAATTGCGTTAATTATTCTCTCCATTATTATTTTTTGGAATCACCGGCTACAAAAAGAGATTGTTTTAAGAACAAAAACAGAAGCTTCCCTTAAGCAAAGTGAAAGAAACTTATCAGTGGTTATGGATAATATTCCTGTCATTATTTATGTTATCGATAGTGAAAGTAAAAAGTTTCTTATGGTCAATACTGCTGCTGTTCATGAATTAGATATTGACCAAGCCAAGTTGTCTTCATTACACGCTGATACTTTTTATCAAGGTAAACTATGTGAAAAATCAGATAAACAAGTCAGAATAACAGCACTTAATGGTAACGTGATTGATGGGCTTCTTTCTATTATCCCCATCAGATACCATAACAAAGATGCCCTTTTACACATTATCGTTAATTTAAACGAGCGAATATCAATGGAGCGTGATTTAGAACTAGCCAAGTTTACCGCTGAATCTGCCAATAAAGCAAAGTCTGAGTTTTTAGCTAATATGAGTCATGAAATTCGTACACCAATGAACGCTATTATAGGTTTTACTGAATTACTTCATGAACAAGTTCAAGACAACAAACTAAAGTCTTTTGTTAAAACTATTAAATCTGCAGGTAATTCATTATTACTATTAATTAACGATATTCTTGATCTATCAAAAATAGAAGCCGGTAAATTAACCATTAATAAAGAAGTATGTAATCCACATGGAATTTTTGAAGATATCAGTAATATCTTTACCATGAATGTACGAAGCAAAGGTCTCGACTTTATGCTACAAGTAGATGAAAAAATTCCTAATGCCTTACTTCTTGATTCAACGCGAATTAGGCAAGTTTTATTTAATCTTGTCGGTAACGCGGTAAAATTTACACACTCAGGCACTATTACTCTTAGAGCAACAGCTGAAAATGAAAATGAGATACATAGCAAAGTTGATTTGAGAATTGATGTTGAAGACACTGGTATTGGCATAGCTCCAGATAAAATAGAGCAAATATTTGAAAACTTCCAACAACAAGAGGGTCAAAGTGTTAGAAAATATGGCGGCACCGGACTTGGTTTAACCATAAGTAAACGATTAACTGAATTAATGAATGGTCAAATACTCGTAACAAGCACACCAGATAAAGGATCATGCTTTTCGTTATATTTACGTTCTGTTGATGTGTCTTCTGTAGAGTTGAGTACTACAAAAGCTAAAGAAATGCTTAATACCGCTGTTGTCACATTTGACAAGGCTAGCGTACTTATTGTGGATGATATTGAAGATAATCGGAAATTGCTTATAGAAATATTTAAAAATTTAGATATAAATTACCAAGAAGCCTGTAATGGTAAAGAGGCTACAGTGTATGCAGAAAAAAGTCACTTTGACCTAATCATTATGGATATACGCATGCCGGAAATGGATGGCTATGAAGCAGCAAAAATAATCAAAAAGAAGCAAGCTAACTTACCTATCATTGCCTTAACGGCTTCAGTAATGCGTGATGATTATGAGCGACAACGTAAAGAGAATTTTTCAGGCTATCTTCGTAAACCCGTACTGAAACAAGAGTTAGTAAATGAGTTAAAACAACATTTACCATTTACCGAAATAGAAAAGAGTGAATCACAACAAGCTAATACAATAACTATTGAGCCTGAGCTACTTAGAGCATTAAAAAGTGAGTATTTAGAACAATGCCAACAGCTTAAACAAAACAATAATCTAACGAACATTTCAGCATTTGCTCACGACTTACAAAAGCTAGCAGAACGTAATCAATCAACATCATTGCATGACTTTTCTACACAACTCATTCAAGCAACAGATATTTTTGATATTATTGCGATAAAAGCACTACTTAACCAATTTATTACTTTGTGTAATAAACCATAATCTTTTATTGTCGAGCTGTTTTATTAAAAAAGGGTAATAACATACTCATGTTATTACCCTGATAGTTCAAGTTAATGGTTTATTAAAAGTGTTAAACACCAAATTAAAAAATCTAATCAAGCACCGCTTCAAATGTTAAGAATACTCGACCACCAACGGTATCTGCCAAGGCATAATCCGACACATCTTGCTCATATTCCGCCATTAAGATATAACGCCCTGCTTGTGCTAAGGTAAAATCAATTTGTCCTTGGCTATCAGTCGTTAGCGTTAAAGCCTTTTGCTCATTACGGTAACGAACACCTTCTCTAATGATTTCTACTTTAACGTCTGACTGTGCTTTACCATTAAATAAAAATTTAAATTGAGCCGCTTCTCCTTGTGCAATATCAGAAGGATGAGTAATTGGCATAAACTCAAGTCCTTTATTCGTAGCAGTGAAGTTTTCTGATGGTGAGTTTAATGTGATATACGTTAAAACACTACTTGAGCCTTCTATCGTTTTCACGTCATGGGCCCCCTTAGGTAACCTGCTCTTTCTATTAGCTTTATTCGCATTACGTAGCCACTGCTCTTTATCTTCTCCTTTACGTTTATATGATGTAAAGTATCTTGGCTCACCACCCATTGCTAGCTGATAAGTGCCATCTTTTTCTAAATGGATATCAACAACACTTTTACGGTGACCACGGTAACTAGAACCCAGAAAAATAGATTTTCCATCTGGCCCTGTTATTTTCAAACGATCAGCTCCCATAGGCTTATCAACATTAAAGGTTTCATTGGAAGCAGTAATATCAACCATTACCCACTCACCTTTATCATTTGATAATGAAAAATGACTGGGTAAGATCCAGCGATTATGAGCGCTTGCTTGTGCTGCTAAAAGTAGTGCGCCAGCACCCAATAATAAATGTTTAAATTTCATCGTTATTCCTTAATAGTAAAAATTGATTTAGCTGTTTCTGAAGTGGCTGCTAAGGTGTATTGCTGCGCTTTACCATTTAAGGTAAAAGGCTGCTTGAGCATTGCTCGACTACCATTTTCACGTACCACTTCAATTCTCAAAATGTAATTGCCGTTAGCCAATGGCGCACCTTTATCATCGAGCGCATCAAAGTTAAGTTTATAATGCCCAGCAGCACGCGTTGCTGATGTTATACCATCAACAAAATCTGCATCTTTACGACCCACTTTTCGCCACCAACGACGAATATCTTTTAGCCATTTAGCACCTTCACGCCATAACACTAATGTGCGAGCGCTTTTGCCACTGGTGTCTTCAATCCATACTGCTACGTAAGGATTATGATATTCCCCTGCTTGAGCAGGCAGTTTCAATGCGAGTCGCAGCTCTGTAGCAAAAAGTTGTGTTGAACTGGCTAACCATAAAACCGCGATTAACAATAATTGTTTTTTCATAAAATACCTTTAGTTAAACCCATGTAAAATAAATGCCCATTACTAATAAAGTACTAATAATACTTAGCGATACTGTGCGGCTCATTCGGCGTTGGGCCAGTGCCAAAACAAAGCCAGTAAGACTAAATAAAATCATCAGCACTGCACTTAAGTCGATAATAAATCGCCAAAAATCACCACTATTTCGTCCTTTGTGTAAATCATTAAACAGCGCCCAGTAGCCATAATCTGTTGCTTCAGTAAACGCTTCACCTGAGGCTAAATCTACAGTTAAACTTAAATAGCACCCAGGGCCCTTATCGCTGATAAAGAGCTCTTCATCTTCTCGCTCTATGCTTAACTTACTGCCCTTAATATGACCTGCTTCTAACAAGTAATTGATTAACTTTCCTTGTGCCTGCAAGGGTAAAAACTCATGGGGAATTGAGAAGTCTGCAGCAACTACCTCAGCCTCCAATTCGGAAAACCATTGTGGGTGATTAAGTGTGATACCGGTTATTGAAAAAAATATCATTAAACTTAATAGTGCCATGGAGACATAAACATGAATCAACCGAGAAAAGGCTAAAAAAGATTTATTTAAACGCATTTAGCTTTCCTTTTGATTAACAAGACGTTGTAATATTTTTATATTTTCGAAGATAGCTTGCTCTTGTGGTGCATGTGCCAGTGCTTGCTGTAAATATTCCAATGCCTTGGCATAACGCCCAAGCGACATCATCAGATCTGCATGCTCTGTAAGCGCCGCTAGCATAACGTTTTCAAGCATACTTGCTCTTAGCAGTAGCATTTGTGCCTGATGACTTTTACCTTGAGTGCGCTTTATTTGCGCTAATGCCAACAACGCATGACCATTGACACTATTCAATGCTATAGCTTGCTCATAGGCTTTTATCGCTGCACTAGTTTTAGCTTGTTGTTGGCTTACCTTGCCACATAAATACGCCAATTGACTTTGTTGTAACATGGTTAGATGCTGTTTTTTTGAGGATCTTTTTCTGTGCTTTCTCTTAAGCTTTTTAAGTAACTTTTCCGTAGCTTGTACCTGTCCAGAGCTGAGTAAAAATTCAGCTGCTTCTATCACTAGATCAGGGTTTTGATGATGACGCCAAATTTCTTCATATAATTCTAACGCTCGCTCAACACTGCCATGCTGCATTTGTAACTGTGCAGTTAACGCAATAGTTTCAGTTTTATTGTCCGCTTTATTTACCGACTTACTGCCACGATTAACATTTGTTTTTGCTAATCGTAAAGCCGTTTCTAAACTGGCTATGGCAGGTAAGTATTGCTGCTTTTGCAAGAGCGCATTGGCACGATGCAGCCACAATGTGTGTTCATTTGGCTGAAGTGCTAACATCTGTATTAATAAACTTAACGCAGCTTCACTTTGCCCTGCTTGGCTATAAGCATACAAAAGAGCTTGATTTAACTGTTCATCATCAGGATTAAATAATTTAGCCTGTTGATAAGCCACAACGGCGCTATGAAAGTTATTCGCCTGTAAGTAGCTGTAACCTAAGTAACTAAATAATTGCGCATCTCTAATGCCTAATTGCATCGCTTTACTTAAGTTGCGTGTAGCATTTTTATGCTGTTTAAGCTGCAATTGCGCTAAACCTAAACCATGATAGGCTTGACCATAACTGGCATGCTTTGCGATTGCTTGCTTAAAATAATTAATTGCTAACTGATAGTCTTGCTGCTGCAGCGAAAGCTGACCAACAAAGTATGCCATCGCTGCGCTAACAGAGCTTTCGCCTGACTTGTCTTGCAACTTTGTTACTAGCTCAGCTAATAAAGCGCGGTAGTTTTTTGTTTGTAAGTGAGTATTAATCAATGTTCGATATTGCTGCTCTTGCTCACTTAAGCTAGGTTTACTGCCAATATCATTAGTAGCTATTTGCTTTAATAACAACGTGGGCTGTGTTAACTGAATGTGCAAGTGCGCAAAACTGTTATGACTAATAAACAATATAAAAAAGGCTAAATATTTCATCATGATTCTTTCAATACTAATGGCCAAATAAATTCTGCTCGTACAGGCTTGCCTTGACGTTCTGGGGCACTGAAGCGAGCTCTTTTGGTTAACTTTTTGATCGCAGAACTTAGTTCTGGATAAGCGTTTCTAATAATTTTTTTCAAATGTACTTGTCCATTTTTATCAATAACAACATGTAACTTCACCTTGACTCGTTTAACGCCTGCCCCTCGCATTTGTGGGGTAAAAGTAATATTTAATGGCGTCATTAAACGGGGCTGTTGATCAAGCTCATTTAATGCAAAACCACTGACATCAATGGCAGTATTACTTGGTGAAAATTCAGGGTTGAAATCTGACACCTTAGGTGTATTAAGTTTAGGCTTAGTCAAGTTAACCTTAACTTTACTTAACGTTAAACTTGGTCCATCACCTTGGTAGCGTAAATCAAGGCTCAAAGGTTGCTCTGGCATTGACTCCGCAACATTAGGTGGCGGAGGTGGTGGCGGTAATACAGCAACTATCTCTACTGGGCGAACCATAACTTGCTCTGGTGCAAATAAATCACTACGGCTATTTAAAATAAGCACTGTCATCAAAAGCGTGACAATAACTAATGAAAGCAGCATGACTCGAATACTGATCATGGCATTAACGTCGCAAGGTTTACGCTAGTTGCACCAGCCAATTTTGCTTGATCCATCACCGCAACTAATGTTTTGGTTAGCACGTCTTGATCAACTTGTAATATTACTGGCATAGCTTGCTGTGCTAATAATTGACTCACCGTTGGCTTAACGCCTGCAACACCAATATCTTGCCCCCCGTACATCACACTGCCTTCATTGGTGATGGCAATTAAGATGCTTTTTTTCTCCAAATCAGAGGCGCTCATCGCTTGCGGCTTTTTTACTTCAACCCCCGTTTCTTTAACAAAAACGGTTGTAACAATAAAAAATATTAATAAGATAAACACCACATCTAACAGCGGCGACAAGTCGATAGATTGTGTTTGTTGCGCTACCCGTTGTTGCAAGCTAGGACGCATAGACCTGCTCCTGCTTTTCAACCATATGCTTTAATTTCCATAACATCACCATAGCGGGAATCGCAACTAACAATCCTGCTTGCGTCGTTAATAATGCCTTGCCAATAGCATCACTTATGGTCAAATTAGCGTTACTACTTAACGCTGAAAAAGTCTCGAGTAGACCGATAATAGTCCCCAGCAGGCCTAGCAATGGCATAGCTGAAACAAGAATATGTAAAGATTGCAGCCAGCTTTTTACCCAAGTCATTTTTGTTTGCTTTACGCAACAAAGAAATGACTCAAAAATAATGCTGTAGCAAAATAATGCTAAGATAATAATTAACCAAAGGACGACACCTCCGGTAATTAGCTCTTCTGGTAATGCAGATAACCACATTGAATTAGGCAACATTAATCACCTCGCGAGTAGCTTTGGTCGGCACGTTAGTAAGATTACTTTCAGCATCAAACTCAACTGTCGGCGCTAATACATTTTGATGGCTAAGCTTAACCGCGTAGCTTTCAAGTTTTGCCATATAGTGATGACACTTACGTGACATCAAAGCGTGTGCAACAAGTGCAGGTATGGCAACAATCAAACCAACTTCTGTGGTAACTAAAGATTCGGAGATACCACCTGATACTGCATTAGCATCACCAGCGCCAAATAAGGTCATCAATTTAAAGGTTTTTATCATGCCGCTAACGGTGCCGAGTAAGCCTAATAATGGCGCTACAGCCGCAGTCACTGCAATAGCACTTAATCCACGTTCAATACCACGCTTAGTTTGTTGTAGCTCGTCAAACAGTAAGTCATCACGTTGCTGCTGTTGTTCTGGTTTTTGATAGCGTGTCGCAATAGTTAATAAGTTTTGCTGATAACGGCCAAGGTTACTCGTTGACAGTGCCGTCAGGTTTAATGCTGGTAAGCGCATCAAATTTATGGCTTTAACAACGGCAATAGCAAAGGCTAATAATGCAAAGCACAAAATAGGAATAACCCAAATACCACCTTTGTTTAAATGCTGACTAATGCTTTCTTGATGCTGACTTAGTGTTAGGCTGCGACTATTAGTAGCATCAACAGCAAGTACACCTTGTTTACGTTCAATAAGCTGTGTTAATTGTTTAAGTTGCTCGTCATCGTAAACGAGCGCAAGTTGCCACTGCTGATCCACCTGCTTAATTAAGCCAGCCAAAGAATTTTCATTATTGATGAAAACATGCACGGGCCCCAATGAAAGCTTATTTCCTTGAATTAATTGCCCATTTTCAAGAGCAACCTTCACAGGCAAAAAAGCCGGCTTTGTTGAGTGTGTTTGAATACGTGTTTTTAGCTGCTCAAGCGTATTAATAGGATTAACAGCATCAATTCCAGCCAATAGGTGAACAAGATAATTTTGCTGTTGCTGCCACGACTGTAGCCTGTTTTCTAACTTGGCTACACTCAGGTTTTGTTCATCTTTTAGACGTGTAATCAGTTTCGCTTCAACCGATAATGTTTTTAATTCGCGCTCTTCTTTAGCTAATTGTGCTAAGAGTGTATTACGCGCTTTGGTAACATTTTGGTATTTATCTTGATAAGTTTGCTCAGCTTGTTTAATTTCATTTAGTAGCTCTTTTTCAATACTATTAAGCGTCGCTGCAATTGCACTAGTTGCATGTAAAAGGCTAATCAACAAACTCAATATTAATAAAAATCTCATAAGCTTGTCTCCAATTGAACTGGCAGGTTTAACAAAGGCCCTGGCATTTGATTTTGCGCGCTGTTAATTGCTTGGCGAATAACATCACTATTACCCGCAGTTTCTAACCAAAGCCACTGATTGTTTTGTCTAAAACCAATACCAGAACGACTATTATCTTGGGTAATAAACCAGCCATGATCATTACCAAAGAACAGCTGCTGTGCTAATAGCTGCTCATCATCAAGCTTGATAATACTTTGTTTAATTTGAATCAATTGTGCAGACTTTGTTATTTGCTTAATAACATTACTGATAGTTTGATATTTACCAGTTAACTCTTGTTGCTGCGCTATTTGTTTAAACTCTGATGATATGTTTTCAGCTAAATGCGGCGGTAAACCACTATTTAGCTGCTGTAATAAATCAAGCAATGCAGGTAAAGAAGCTTGATAATTAGCAATATTTTGCTCAATCACAGTTTGCTTAGTTAAAATTTCTGTTCGTTGCTGTTCAACAGCATTTTGACGATTGCTGGCATTTTTTATTGTGGCTTTCAGCGTGCTATTTTGATGCTTTAACAACTGAATACGTAATTGTAATTGCTGCTGTTCTTGCCGCCAATTTTCACTTAATTGAGTACTCGATTTTTCCAGTGCTAACCATTGCTCAGTTAGTTGATCAACCTTCATCTCTAAGGCGCTGCTCGACAAGCTTAGCCCTAGGCTCAGTAGCACAAATAACGCTTTAATTGACAATATTTTATTTTTCATCTGCTCTACCCAAAAAATAGGCGGTATAAAAACACCACCTGCTTTTTATAATGAATCAAATAACTAACTAGCTAAGTTAGCGACTAAAACTGATAACTCACTGTCGCTTTAACATTACGACCCACTTCGTTATCATTGTAGTCAGCATTACCCCAGTACATACCGAAGCTATTGTGATTTTGATAGGCTTTATCAAAAGCGTTTTCTACAGCAACTTTAACCGATAAGCCTTCTACACCTTGTACTTGGTAATCAGCCCAAAAGTTAGTAACACCGTAACCCGCTTTTTTAACTTTCTCTGTAGTCACATTGCCATCAGTAATCGAGCGATCATCTAATTCTGCATTGCTAGCAAAGTAGCTATCCCAACCAATAAGTACCGACTCATTGATTTGGTAATCAGCACCTACTTTAATCACATGAGTTCCTGAGTAGTAATCATCAGAAGTATGAGTGTCATATGCTTTTTCACCATCGTTATAGCTATAATTAATAAAAGCACTGAAATCTTGATGACTTAGGGTGAAGTCAGCTTCAATACCTTTTTTGGTTAAATCTACAATTGCACGCGTTAAGCTATTATTTTTGGTTGGGTGATAGTAGTTATCAATCTTGTAATGATAAATATTGGTAGAGAAACGAGCACTATCTACACCAAGTGAGCTTGCTAAATCGTAAGCCATACCTAACTCTGCATGGTTGCCTGTTTCAGCCTTAGCGCCATCAGTGTCTTTCGTTCCTGCTGTGATTAAGAGTGTTTCAGGTAATGCAGGTCCCTTAAATATACGGCCATAGCCTGCTGTAAGTAATAGATCGTCATTCGCTTGCCAGTTCACTTTTAATTTAGGTGATAATTGATTAAACGAGTCGTCATATGTGCCGCCTAATGTGTAAGCATCGTAACGCACACCAGGAATAATAGTGACGGAACCAACAACAAACTCACCTTGCACATAACCACCAATTAACGAAGCCGTTGGGCCATTTGATACACTGATATCTTCTAGCGTTTTATCACCATTTGCTAGCGTAATATCTTTTAAGCCAGCAACATCAATAGTCTGTTCTGATTTAAAGCTCTCAATACCAGCAGTCCATGCAATATCATTAATAATAAAAGTATTACGAATATTTAATCCGTAAGTTTCATAAGAATAATCACGTGCTGGAATATAGGCCGTGCCATCTTTTTGCCATGCACCACTACTATCTCTAAACCAGTTTGTGCCCGTAGAAGCACTTCGTACCATAGCTTTTTTATTGAAGTATGCATCTACAGATAAATCGAGTAATGGGTTGTCACTATTATTATGGTAATTAAGCGTGTAAGTATCTCGCTCATAACCGTTGAAACCTAAAGCTTCTTCTATTGAGGTAACACCAGGCTTTTCACCAGAAAGTGCACGGTGGCCTGCATCTTCAAAACGCTGAGCAGAAAAGTCTAGCTGTTCAACATCACTAAAATCATAAACAAATTTAATTAAGCCACTTTTTAGTTCACTATGTTTGTTTACAATTGGATCGCCTGTTGGTGTTTCAATATCGCCAGACTCATTCCAATTAACAATAGCTAACGCACTAAGTTGATCTGTTAACATGCCATAACCACTAAAGTTCACTTGTCTAAATTCTGTTGCCGTATCAGCTGCAACAGATACTTTAGCTCCTGCTTTTTCGTCTACTGCCAATAAATCTTTTGGATCTTTAGTAACGTAAGAGATGGCACCTACATTTGCACCATAGCCGCTTAATACCGAGCTTGCACCCAGCTCAATAGAAACAGCTTTTAACATTGAAGGATCAATCATTTGATTACCCGCATGATGGAACATCTGTCCGTCTTGGCGAGCACCGTCAATAGTCACATTAGCAGAATGTTCTTCAACGCCACGTAAGTAGGTTTTTTGGCTGTAGCGCACACCATTACTAACGCTAACACCTGCGATTTTACGTAAAGTGCCTTTAATATCTGTTGCTTGAGTTTCTTCAATAGAAAGTGCAGAAACTTGCGAATGCGTAGCACTTTTGCTGCTAACTTCTGTTGTTGATAGCTCTTGTATATCTGCTGATAAAACTTGACCGCTTATTACTGAGGCAATCACTAACGATAAGTGTTTTATTTTCATTTGGGAGTCGTCCTATAAATCAGTTATTTTCTAATTGCGCGCATTCTAAATGATAATGATTATCAAATGCATTAAATTTACAAACTTTACAAACTGTAAAGAAACGTAAAGAACTATTCCGGTGGAGGCTATTGTTCGCTTGAGACAAATTTTTATAGCTATTAGCTGAGTACGAATAGCAGGTAGTATTTTTACAATATTATTTTCAAGGTAAGAAAATGGCACTAGCTTAAAAGTTAGACATAGCATTCAAAAGCTCTACTAATAAGTAAAGTCTGTTTAGTTTCTGTAATATTTAGCAGTGAATTTTCAACAGGCTGCAATATCTACTTGCTTTTAAATAGCTCAATAAACGATAATGCAAATCATTATCATTTTAACAAAGAGTTATACATGCCATCTATATTAATTGCTGACGACGACCTGAAGTTGTGTGAGTTGCTAAAATCAGTTTTACTTGAAGAAAACTATCAAATATATATTGCACATAATGGCGAGCAAGCATTAAAGATACTGAGTGAAAATAGCATAGATCTACTGCTACTCGATATCATGATGCCCATACTAGATGGCTTACAAACAGCAAAAGAAGTGTGCCGTCGTTTTTCTACACCCATTCTAATGCTTACAGCAATGGCCGATGAAGCATCAAAAATTGACGGCTTTGAAGCAGGAGCTGATCAATATTTAGCAAAACCTTTTAGCGTACCTGAACTACTTATGCGTATAAAATCACTACTTAGAAGAGTCAATTTGGAACGAGTGAGAGAAAGAGGTTCTATTACGCCATGTAGTATTGAGCAAACAATTCAATCACTGCCCCTTACTAATACAGAAAGTGAATTAGTTAATTATTTAAAATTACATCAAGGTCATCCTATTTCAAAACAAGAGCTACAAATTAAGGTCTTAGGAAAAAAATTTTGTGAATTTGATAGAAATTTAGATATGCATATTAGTAACGTGCGACGTAAATTCATACACGCAGGTCTATCTAAAAATATTATTTTTACCGTAAGAGGTGTTGGTTATACCTTTGATATACAAAGAGGCTAACCCTGCAATGCCTTTTAAAAGTATGACTAAACTAAGTATTGCTCAACGACTTTTTGGTTATTTTAGTCTTATATTTATTGTGATTTTTACTTTATCAACACTTATTGAGTCAATGATTATTGGTTCATTGCTTACGCTTCCAGCTGAACTTCAGCAAGAGTTTTTATTACTAGCAAAAGAAGCTGAATTATATATTCAACATAACGATATTACTGGGCTAAAAACATGGGAAGAAGCACAAAAATATACGTTATATATTGTTAATGAACTTAACCAAAGTATTACTAATCGAGATATTCACCCCTATGTAAAATCTAAAATGTCATTTAGTCATCAATTTAATCAGCCTATGAATGATTGGGTTAGCAAGCCAATGGTGGTATTGCATGTTGCCTCTGACAAGTACTTAATGTTGCAATTGCCTTGGCAACTTCACCCTGCTAATAGGGCAAAAATTTACTTGTGGATACTACGTATTAGTGTCGCTAGTTTATTTCTTGCACTAGTTTCATGGTTGTTTTCTAAACATTTACAAAGCCCATTAAAACGACTTCAAGAGCTAACACAACAACTGGCTTCAGGTGATTTATCTGTCAAGCCAATTAAATAGTAATATCAAAGAGTTTAAAAGCCTTGCTAATGATTTTGATCATATGGCTGATCAAGTAGAGAACTTAGTTTTAAGTCATAAAAAATTATTACGTAATATTTCTCATGAATTGCGCACGCCTTTAACGCGCCAAAGCCTTGCTATGCATTTATTAAGTAGTCGATTACGACCAGAGCAAGTCAAACACTTTGATGAAATTGAAGATAATGTTAAAGAAATGAACGAACTAATTCATAAAACGTTAGAGTTTAGTCGTTTAGAAAGCCTTCATTACCAAGTAGAGTTAGAAAGACTATTATTAGTGCCAATAATCACTCAGGTTATTGCTGAAACATCAAAACAAGCTAATAAAAATCAACAAATTTTATTTTCCCCCCTTGATAATAATATTATAGCGTCAATTGACAGTGGCTTATTTTGTAGCGTATTACAAAATGTACTATGTAATGCACTAAAGTATGCTGGTAAAAAGTGTAAAATCCAAATATCCCTTTATCAGCAATTACCTTATATAATATTAAGTATTAGTGACAATGGGCCCGGTATAGCTAAAGATGATATTGAACAAGTTTTTGAGCCTTTTTATCAAGTTGATAGTAGTCGAAGTAAAAAAGTTCAAGGCTATGGCTTAGGTATGGCAATAATGAAAGAAAGTGTTGAGCAAATGAAAGGGAAAATTACAGCAGAATCCGCCAGTGGAGAAGGACTACTAATAAAGTGCTATTTATTGCCTTAACAAATAAAGCGTTGAAATATTAGGGTATAAAGCAAACATAAAAAAGGGTAATAACATTGTTGTGTTATTACCCTTTTAAATTAATAAAGCTAAATTTATTTTCTACTTATCCAACAGCTTAGTGGTGGAGTATTAACATTATAAAAAATGTAAAAACTTTTAGTACTTAAAAATGATATTTAACTAATAAGTTAATATTGTTTTCATCAACGCCATCAATACCAAACTTGTTAATCCAATAAGCATATTCAATACCAACGAAAAGCTTAGTATCTAAATCAAGTACTGGGCCTAAGTTATACTTTAATTGTGAAGTAAGGTTCATTTGAGCTTTAGTGTCGCCATTTGCAGTGTTATCAACTGCTGTTGCATAATCCATAAAACCATCAAAATATAAAGGTCCTACTGGAACACCCCAAATTAATGTTAATTGCTCACTGTTATCGCCTTCGCCATTATTACGGAAGTACGCATTCACTTGAAAATAATCAAAAGCACTGATATCTAAATCAACACCTAAACCAATTAAATAGTTTGTTTTCGGTCCAAACTCTACTGACGGCGCAAAGTAAACACTTTTAACAAAGCTATCGTTATAATCTTTAATCTTAATACGTGGGCTAAATTCACCGTAAGTTTCAACATCACCGTTAGACGATTTTAGGCGATCAAAAAACATAAAAGTATCGCCCCAAGTAGTACCGCTTGCATATTCAAAGGTAATAACTTCACGGTCAGTGTCGCCTACTTCATAGTCGTTACCTTTAAGGTAAGTCACACTAAAATCTGACCAAACAGTTTTAGCTTGTGCTGTGATACTGGTAATAATAAGTAGCGTAATAAGTAAGGATTTAAACATATATTTGTTCTCTTAAGTTTTAGAGGGGTAATTTAGGCAGGCATAATAACTATTTTTTGAAATAGATCAATTTTAGTGATGGCTTTATTTGGAAAATAACATAAAATCCACGGCAAATTAGTTCTATGTCAAAAAAGGTTATCAATGTTAGAGAAAATATTTAAATTAACGGAGCACAAAACCGACGTAAAGACAGAAATAATGGCCGGCTTAACAACCTTTTTAACCATGGCTTATATTATTTTTGTTAACCCATCTATCTTGGCTGATGCCGGCATGGATGAAGGCGCTGTTTTTGTTGCAACCTGTTTAGCTGCAGCAATTGGCTGTTTTATTATGGGCTTTATTGCTAACTACCCAATAGCACTTGCGCCAGGTATGGGGCTAAATGCCTTTTTCACTTACGGTGTAGTGCTTGGTATGGGGCATACATGGCAAGCGGCCTTAGGGGCCGTATTTTTATCAGGGATAATCTTTCTACTTCTAAGTATATTTAAAGTAAGAGAGTGGATTATTAACGCTATTCCTCACACATTAAAGCTAGGTATTGCTACCGGTATCGGAGCCTTTTTAGCAATGATTGCTTTAAAGAACTCAGGAATAATAGTTGCCCACCCAGCTACTTTTGTTACCTTAGGTAAAATAACTGAATTTGTACCTTTAATGAGTATGCTTGGCTTTTTCGTTATTGCTGCATTAACGGCTCGCAAAATGCCAGGGGCTGTGATGATTAGTATTTTAATTATGACAGTGCTAGGCTTAATATTTGGCGATGTACAATACACGGGTATTGTTTCACAACCACCATCAATTGCACCTACTTTTATGCAAATGGATATAAAAGCTGCATTCGATATAGGTATGCTAAGTGTTATTTTTGCTTTCTTATTTGTCGACTTATTTGACACCTCGGGTACCTTAATTGCTGTTACTCAACGAGCAGGATTAACAGACGAAAATGGACGTGTTGAACGTTTAGGTAAAGCATTATCAAGTGATAGTATTGCTACACTTTCAGGCGCTGCACTGGGCACATCAACCACAACAAGCTATATAGAAAGTGCTTCAGGTGTTGCTGCTGGTGGGCGAACAGGTTTAACTGCGGTTACTGTTGGTGCGTTATTTTTACTGAGCATTTTCTTTGCGCCGCTTGCTGGAATGATTCCCGTTTATGCAACAGCAGGTGCCATATTCTACGTTGCTATCTTAATGTTATATAACTTAAAAGAGATCGACTGGAATGATATTACTGAAGCCGCGCCAGTAACGGTTATATTATTATTTACCCCATTAACCTTCTCAATTGCGCACGGTATTACCTTAGCATTTATTACTTACACATTTACTAAAGCAACTTGTGGCAAAGTACATGAAATAAGTACCAGTGTATGGGTTTTAACTGCGCTATTTATCGCTAAAATAATTATTACAAGTTAATTAATCTATTTAACATTCAAAAATAAAGGCAATAACAGTAAGTGTTATTGCCTTTTAATTAACAAAAAATTTTTTAGATTCACCACACATACATTTCAATCAGAATTACCTTCCACCCTCCAATTTTAATAAGTTACAACGCACAGCTACCTTTAGCGCATAGTTGAGCCTCTTTCAAAAATTGACAAAGCAAAACAATCTCACTTTACGTACATTTATTAACAAGATTTAACTACATTAATTTGTAAAAGATATGTAGCATTGCAGTTAACTTAACATCTGGATATTAGGCTCATTCAAAAATTAAATCTGTAACAACATAAGGTTATGATTTAATTAAATGCTTTTTAAAAATGATAATTATTTGCATAATAAGTTTAAGCAGTCCAAACTAAAAACTTTCACATTGATTCACATGAGACCACACAACCTATGACTCACTACTCAACATTTAAAACCGTCTTACTAATGTTCTTAGCCACGATAAGTATAGGCTCTGTAGCTCAGCAGCCTCCTCTTGCCAGTGTCATAGTTCAAACAGTTACAAATCAAGATGTCACTGACTCTTTCCAATTAGTTGGTAGAATTGAGGCACAACACAAAGTTGATATTAGAGCGCGTGTTAGTGGCTTTCTCACCAAACGCGCTTTTCAAGAAGGTGTGAATGTTGAGGCTGGAGAACTATTATTTGAAATTGAGCCTGATGTTTACCAACTGCAAGTACAACAAGCTGAAGCTGAGCTTGCCAGTGCTAAAGCAAACCTTTCACAAACGGATGCAGATCTTAAACGTCAGAAAAACTTAAAAAAACGTGGCGTTGCCTCACAAGCTGATTTTGACAAATCAAACGCAGCACAGTTAATTGCCAAGGCAAATGTTTTAAAAGCTCAAGTACAGTTAAAAAAAGCGCAACTTGACTTAAGTTATACCAAAATCTATTCACCCATTGCTGGTAAAGTTGCCAGAGAAAAATACAGTGTTGGTAACTTGCTTTCTAGCAGCTCAGAAGTATTAACAACTGTCACCAGTATGGACCCTATCTATGTCACTCTTGCCGTGAGTGAAAAATCAATGTTAGATGCTAGACGTAGAGGCATTGATTTAAAAAACCCACCAGTTGCACCTACAATTAAACTATCTGACGGGTCTTTCTACACTGAACAAGGTCGCTTTGATTATGTCGACACATCTGTAAATACTTCTACAGATACCATCTTAGTACGAGCAGAGTTTTCCAACTCTAAAGGTGTGCTTTTACCAGGTGAATTAGTACAAGTTGTTATTAGTAAAAAACAAAAAGAGATGCAAATTACTGTCAAGCAGTCGTCCGTACAAAAAGATAAGCAAGGCTATTTTGTCTTAGTGGTGAGTGATGAAAATAAAGTCAGTGTTAAACGTATCACTGTTGGCCCTCAAATTAATGGTCAGTGGGTTGTTCTTTCAGGTTTAGAAGAAGGTGAAAGAGTCATTATAGAAGGTTTGCAAAAAGTTAAAGCTGGTAGCAACGTTTCACCTGTAGAGGGTTAATTAATGTTTTCAATATTCTTTATTAATCGTCCTAAATTTGCGTTTGTTATTGCAATTATCATCATGATTGCAGGTGGACTCGCTATAAATTCGATTGCTGTTAATCAGTTTCCAGAAATTACCCCGCCACAAGTGCAAGTTACAACATCCTACCCCGGAGCAAGTGCCGATGTAGTTGCTCAGTCCGTTGCCTCCATCATAGAAGCAGAGGTAAACGGTGTTGAAAATATGCTCTATATGTCATCAAGTAATGGCAATGACGGCAGTTATTCATTAACAATCACTTTTAAAGTGGGCACTGACCCAGATATTGCCGCAGTTAATGTTCAAAACCGAGTGGCGCAAGCGACGGCCAAATTACCTTCTGAAGTTACCCAGCAAGGGGTTACCACTAAAAAGCAATCTTCTAGCATGTTAATGGTAATCAATTTAATTTCATCAGATAAAGATCACGATGATGTGTATTTAAGTAATTACAGCTCTATTTATATTCAAGATGCCTTATCACGTATTAATGGCGTAGGTAATGTAAGTCAGTTTGGTGCTAAAGACTATGGCATGCGCGTTTGGTTATCACCTGATCGTTTAACAGCACTTAACCTAACAACAAGTGATGTTGCTAATGCTATTCGTAGCCAAAATATTCAAGCATCTGCAGGACAGATTGGTGCTGCCCCTTTTAAGGACAGTCAGCAATTTCAATACACTCTACAAGCCAAGGGACGTTTAACTAGTGTAGAAGAATTTGAAAACATCATTATTAGAGCTAATTCTGATGGTTCATTTTTACGTTTAAAACATATTGCCCGCTTAGAGCTAGGCTCTCAGTCTTATAGCTCTAGCAGTACACTAAATGGTAACCCGTCTGCTGCCATCGCGGTATACCAGTCACCAGGAGCAAATGCATTGAATGTGGCGGATGATGTGTATAAAGCGCTAGATGAGCTAGCTGAACGTTTCCCTGATGCCCTTGAATACAAAGTGCTATACGACACAACTAAGTTTGTTCGCTCTTCAATTAACGAAGTTATATCAACCCTTTTCATTACTTTTTTCTTAGTAGTGTTAGTGACTTACCTATTTTTGGGTGATTGGCGTTCTACTTTAATTCCTGCTATTGCAATTCCTGTATCCCTCATTGGTACTTTTGCCGTACTTTTTGCTGCAGGTTTTACCGCTAATACTATTTCTTTATTTGCCATTGTTCTTGCTATAGGTATTGTTGTTGATGACTGTATTGTTGTGGTGGAAAATGTACAACGACATTTAGATGAAGGTGGACCTGACGGCCCTTATACAGCCAAAGAAGCCACAGCCATTGCAATGAAGGAAGTTTTTAGCCCTGTAATTGCAACGACCTTGGTATTAATGGCTGTATTTGTGCCAGTGGCCTTTATGCCTGGTATAACTGGGGAGCTCTATAAGCAATTTGCAATAACTATTAGTGTGGCTGTTGCTATATCATCATTAAATGCGCTTACTTTAGCACCAGCATTATCAGGGTTATTACTTAATAGTGAAACAGGTAAGGCTAAAGGCTTCTTATTATTATTTAGCAAAGCCGTTGATAGCACACGTAATAAGTACATAAAAGTAGTTGATAAGCTTAATCGCCATTTAATGGTCACTGTTATTATCATGGCTGCATTTATTGCCGGAACTTTCGGCTTATTCAAAATAGCACCTACAGGTTTTTTACCGCTAGAAGATAATGGCTATTTTATGTCTCATATTCAACTTCCTGATGGCGCTTCATTAAACCGAACTGAAGAAGTGCTACAAGAAGTCACTGAAATGATGTTAGAGGTTGATGGTGTATCAGATGTTATTGCCATCTCTGGGTTTTCTATTATGTCGGGTGCAGCATCAAATGCAGCCTTAGTTCTCCCAATATTAACACCGTGGGATGAACGAACAACTCCTCCTTTACAATGGTATAATATTTTAAGGAAACTCAATGAAAAACTTGCTAGCATCCCTTCCGCTCAAGGGTTTGTTTTCCCTACACCACCTATTATGGGATTGGGTACAGGTAGTGGATTTGAGGCTAAAATACTCGATCTTGATGGTGGTACTCCTGATGAGCTAGCACAAGCAATACGAAGCTTGGTTTATTCTGCAAATCAAGATCCTCGTCTAAGTGGTGTATTCAGTACTTATTCTGCTAATGTTCCTCAGTACTTTATTGATATTGATCGTGACAAAGCAGAAACCTTAGGTATCAGTATTCAAGAGATATTTTCAACACTGCAAAGTAACTTTGGTTCTAGCTACATTAATGACTTTAACCTTTATGGCAAAGTATATCGTGTAATGATCCAAGCTGAAGCTGAGTATCGTCAATCAATAACTGACCTTAGCCGCATTAATGTTAGAAATATTAATAATGATATGGTGCCATTAGAAAGCCTTGTTGAAGTAACTCCCATATTAGGGCCACAGTTAATAGATCGCTATAACATGAGAAAGTCTGCCACTATTCAAGGTAATCCTGGTGCAGGCTTTAGCTCTGGTGATGCCCTAACAGCTTTTGAGGAAGTAGCTCAAGATGCTCTACCTCAAGGCTATGCCATTGAGTGGACTGGCACCGCAGTACAAGAGCAAGAAGCAGGTGGTTATGTGATTTTAATTTTCTCACTGGCCTTTATTTTTGCTTACTTATTCTTAGTTGCGCAATATGAGAGCTGGACAGCACCTGTTGCGGTAGTACTCTCGGTGGTAATTGCAATGTTTGGCGCCTTGATACCTATAATGATTTTCCCATTTATCAATAATGATCTTTACGCACAAGTAGGTATTATTATGCTCATTGGGCTCGCTTGTAAAAGTGCAATATTAATTGTTGAGTTTGCTAAAGAGCAACGAGAAAATGGCATGAGTATTCTGGATGCTGCACATACTGCCGCTAAACTACGTTTTCGTGCAGTAATGATGACAGCATTATCATTTATTTTAGGTGTTATGCCGTTAGCCTTTGCTTCAGGCGCTGGTGCATCAAGTCGTATGGTTATTGGCTGGGTAGTGCTAATGGGTATGTTACTCGCTACCTTTGTGGGAACACTCTTTATTCCTTCTCTATTTGTCATAATGCAAACAATGAAAGAAAAGTTTAACCCGCCAAATAAATAAGTTCAGCATCAAGTTAATAAAAGGGTAATAACAACAATGTTATTACCCTTTTTTCGTTAAATATAAAATCAAAGTGTAAATTTCAGTTACCATAGTCATGATGTATTTACTTTAAGATAAATTATAAAATTTTGACTTTCCATGCTATGTTTCACTTAACTTTGTTAATAGTATAATACGAGAATGTTAATTTATGGCTTCTGTGGATAATGACCAGACAAAAAATGAACAAAACAATGGTTTGTTTAATCGCTTTTTGGCAACAGTAGAGTTCTTAGGAAACCTGCTCCCGCACCCAATCACCTTATTCGCAATTTTCTGTATCGCTATCATTATTGGTAGTGGTATAGCAGATTGGTTTGGCTTAAGCGTAGTTGACCCAAGACCAATAGGCGCTAAAGGGCGTGCACCAGATGGTGTAATTGAAGTTGTCAGCTTATTATCTGTAGAAGGATTACACCGCATTGTTACTAGTTTGGTGACAAACTTTACGGGTTTTGCGCCATTGGGTACCGTATTAGTTGCTATATTAGGTGTGAGTGTTGCAGAGCATTCAGGACTACTCTCTGCAACAATGCGTAATATGGTTATGGGAGCATCTAAACGCCTAGTAACCTTTATGATTGTGCTAGCAGCAATATTATCAAATACAGCGTCAGAGTTAGGTTACGTTGTGCTAATTCCATTAGCCGCTATGATATTTCATAGCCTTGGTCGTCACCCACTTGCTGGGTTAGCTGCTGCTTTTGCAGGCGTATCTGGTGGTTATAGTGCAAACTTATTACTAGGTACCATTGATCCATTACTTGCCGGTATCACCACACCTGCAGCACAAATGATTGATCCTGATTATGTCGTCGGCGCTGAAGCCAACTGGTATTTTATGATGGTGTCAACTTTCCTTATTGCTATTTTAGGTACCGTTATTACCGAAAAAATTGTTGAGCCTCGCCTTGGAAAATATGATCCAAGTGAAGCCAGTGTTGATTTATCAGAAAATACTGTTGACCAAATATCTCCATTAGAGAAAAAAGGCCTTCGCTGGGCAGGTGTAACCTTCTTGCTAATGAGTGCTTTATTAGCACTTAGCATAGTGCCTGAAAGCGGTATATTACGAAACCCAGAAACCGGTTTAGTGGCTGGTTCTCCATTTCTAAAAGGTATTGTCGCTTTTATTTTTATTACCTTTGCCATACCTGGCTTTGTCTACGGTAAAGTTGTTGGCACTATGAAAACCGACCGAGATGTGATTGATGCCATGGCGAAAAGCATAAGCTCAATGGGACTATATATTGTACTGGTATTTTTTGCCGCTCAGTTTGTCGCATTTTTCAAATGGACAAATTTTGGTACCATTATAGCTATTAAAGGAGCAGCTTTATTACAAGCACTGAGCATGACAGGACCCGAAGTCTTTGTAGGGTTTATCTTAATGTGCGCATTAATCAATTTAACCTTAGGTTCCTCCTCTGCACAATGGGCTGCTACTGCACCTATTTTCGTTCCTATGCTGATGTTAATTGGATACGCTCCTGAGACTATTCAAGCTGCATATCGCATTGGCGACTCTGTAACTAACCTAATTACACCAATGATGAGCTATTTTGGTTTAATTTTAGCTGTCGCAACAAAATACAAAAAAGATATGGGCATCGGTACGCTAGTAGCAACGATGTTGCCGTACAGTATTGTATTTTTAATAGGTTGGGTCGTGTTGTTCTATGTATGGGTATTTGGCTTTGGTTTGCCTGTTGGACCTGCTTCACCAATTTACTATCAGCCTTAATAAGCAAATAAGAAAACTTTCTTCAACTTAATAAAAAGGGCAATAACATCACTGTTATTGCCCTTTTAAAAATCTATGTAATTAAGATTAATTAGTGATTCTCAGAAACCATATTCACAGTGTATTTTGGAATATCAACCACTAAATCTTCATCGCCAACAATTGATTGGCAGCTAAGGCGTGATTCAGGCTCTAATCCCCATGCCTTATCAAGCATATCTTCTTCAAGCTCGTCACCTTCTTCGATAGAGTCAAAGCCTTCTCGAATAATAACGTGGCAAGTTGTACAAGCACAGACTTTCTCACAAGCATGCTCTATACCTATATCACTTCTTAAGGCTACGTTTAATACACTTTCGCCCTTTTCAGCTTCAACTACTGCGCCATCTGGGCACAAATCTTCATTTGGTAAAAATATAATTTGTGGCATTTTTCTAATCTCTTTATTCTGGTAACTAATACCCGTTTCACTTGAAAGTGCTCGCTTCAGTATGTCTGAGTAAACGATGCACCTTCAAATGGAACGAGAATATACTAAAGCTTCTCTACCGATTGGCCTGCTAATGCTTTATTAATAGAGCTGTCCATTCTACGCTCTGCAAATATTGCCGTGCTGTGATCTAACTTTTCAATTGCCGCTTCGATAGCTTCAACATCACTACCTTGGCTAATTTGTGCTACCGCTTTAATTTCAGCGTTAATACTATCAATGTCTTGTGCCGATAATAAAGCGCTATCTGCGGACAATGATGCTTGCACTGATTCAATAACACGTGATGCTTCTACTTGCTGTTCCTTAAGCATACGTGCGTCTATATCTGCTTTAGCATTATTCATTGAATCTTTTATCATTTGCGCTATTTTACTATCATCTAAGCCAAATGACGGCTTAACTTCGATGCTTGATTCAACACCTGATGATTTCTCCATCGCGCTAACAGACAATAAGCCATCTGCATCAACTTTAAAAGTTACACGAATATGAGCGGCGCCTGCTGTCATAGGCGGAATTCCACGTAATTCAAAACGCGCTAACGAACGACAACCATCAACTAATTCACGTTCACCCTGTAAAACATGAACAGCCATTGCTGTTTGCCCATCTTTAAAGGTGGTAAATTCTTGTGCTTTGGCAACAGGAATGGTGGTGTTTCGCGGTATAACTTTTTCAACCAAGCCACCCATGGTTTCTAAACCTAAAGATAATGGTATTACATCAAGTAAAAGCATATCACTGTCAGGTTTATTACCCGCCAAGATATCAGCTTGAATAGCCGCACCGATGGCAACAACTTTATCGGGGTCAATTGACGTTAAAGGTGTTTTATTAAAGTACTGTTCTACTTCACTGCGTACTAGAGGTACACGAGTTGAGCCACCAACCATAACAACTTCTAGCACTTCATCAGCACTAATTTGTGCATCTTTTAAACTACGGCGACAAGCACGTAAGGTTTTTTTAACTAATGCAGCAATGAGTTCATCAAATGTTGCTTTATTTAGTGTCGTTGTCCAATTTTGCTCTTTACTAGATTGAGCATCCAAGGTTAATACTATTTCTACACTGTCTTGTTCAGTTAATTGCTCTTTAGCTGAACAAGCTTGCTGCATTAACTGACGTTCTAATGAAGGGGATAATGGGCGAGTTAAGCCTGCTTGTTCAATTAAGTAATCGACAAGTACAACATCGAAATCATCACCACCAAGTGCAGAATCTCCACCCGTAGCTAACACTTCAAACACGCCTTTATTTAGACGTAAAATTGAAATATCAAAGGTGCCACCACCAAGATCATAAATGGCTACAACGCCTTCTTGCCCTGAATCAAGTCCATAAGCTAAAGCAGCAGCAGTCGGTTCATTTAATAAACGTAAAACATTAACACCGGCAAGTTTCGCGGCATCTTTAGTACTTTGTCGTTGAGCATCATCAAAATGCGCTGGTACTGTTACTACAACCCCCGTAAGCTCACCACCTAGTGCTTGCTCTGCGCGTTGGGCTAAATTTTTTAATATTTCTGCTGAGACTTGTACTGGGTTGATATTTCCTTGACGTGTAACAATTTCAGGATGATTTTCATCACCACAAAACTGATATGGTAAAGAAGGATATTTACTCTGAATATCAGCTAATGAACGACCAATTAATCGTTTAGCTGAAACGATAGTATTTTGTGGATCGCTAACGCTTAAGGCTTTTGCAGCTTCACCAACTAAGATAGCTTTATCTGAAAGGTCTTCATGTGAAGTATTTTGATAACTAACTATAGAAGGCAAAATATCACGACCTTGATGGTCCGTTAACGTGTTAGCGTCACCACTTTGTACACTAGCAATTAATGAATTAGTTGTACCTAAATCAATACCAGCGGCTAAACGATGTTCGTGAGGAACGGTACTTTGACCGGGCTCTGCAATTTGTAATAAGGCCATATTTTATAAGTTCGATTAGTATATTTAAATTTCGCTATGATAATATTTATTTAATTGACTAACGTTTAGTTATTAGTCGTCAAACAAACTATCTTCAATACGTTCAAGTTCAATATTAAGTTTTTGATAAAACTTTAACTTACGCAAATTATCGCATGCTAATGCATTGGCTTGTGCATTATTTTCAATGATTTGCTTTTGCACTACAGTTAAAAGCTGTTGATATTCTTGTGTCAGCACCTTTTGAGCATTGTTAAAAGCTAGCTCAGTATCTGCAGAAAATTTCACTTCAGCGAGCATTTCTCTCAATTCCATTTGTTGCATCAAAAAGCTAGTGTCACTAAAAGATTGTTGCTCATCAGGCATATCAATGTCACGCAGCTTTAATATATATTCGGCACGTTTGATGGGTTGCTTTAGTATTTGATATCCATCATTAATTTCAGCTGATTTTTGTACTGCTAGCAGTTGCTCTTGAGATGAAGCATGAGCAAACCTGTCAGGATGAACAGCTTTTTGCAGTGTTTGGTAAGTTTGTGATAACTGATTTAGGTCAACATCAAAGCTAGCTTCAACATTGAACAATTGGAAGTAGTTCAAAATATTTCTCGTAGATTAACACATTGTTTTTATTTCAATAATTTCACTCTATAAGGAGCTAAATTATCACGAACTCAGCTCCAAGGTAGTTTGTTCTGATGCAAGGCGAACGTATGCTGTTGAAACGAATCAATAAGTACTTTCAACGCTGCAAGAGAACAAAATAGCAAAGAGATAAATTTGTTATTACAATTTTAAACGTTAAATGATTCACCGCAACCACATTCGCCTTTGGCATTTGGGTTGGTAAACTTAAAGCCTTCATTTAAACCTTCTTTCACGAAGTCTAATTGAATTCCATCAAGATAAACTAAACTTTTTGCATCAATGATAATTTTTACATCTTCAATATCAAAAACTTCATCATCTTCATTTAGATCATCCACAAACTCAAGTACATAAGCTAAACCTGAGCAACCTGTAGTTTTAATTCCTAAACGTAAACCTAGGCCTTTGCCTCGGTTAGTCATAAAGGATTTAACGCGTTCTGTTGCCTCTGGCGTCATAGTAACTGACATTGTATTTTCCCACTTTGTTCTTTGATAACTCAATATTTAAAAGCAATTAACCTTGCTTGCTTTTAAAATCTTCAATAGCAGCTTTAATTGCATCTTCAGCTAAAATTGAGCAATGGATCTTTACTGGAGGTAAAGCTAACTCTTCTGCGATTGCTGTGTTTTTAATTTCGCCAGCTTCATCAATTGACTTACCTTTTACCCATTCAGTCACTAATGAGCTTGAAGCAATAGCCGAACCACATCCATACGTTTTAAATTTAGCATCTTCAATAATACCGTCGTCTGATATTTTAAGTTGTAATTTCATTACATCACCACAAGCTGGTGCACCAACCATACCTGTTGCTACAGATGGATCATTCTTGTCCATCGAGCCAACGTTACGTGGGTTTTCATAATGATCGATTACTTTTTCGCTATAAGCCATAATATTTTCTCCTAACTGCGTACGTTCTTTTCATTTACTTTAACAACTGAAATAAAGAACTAATGTGCTGCCCATTCAATTGAGTCTAAATCAATACCGTCTTTGAACATTTCCCAAAGCGGTGACATATCACGTAAGTGACCAATAGATTTTTGTATAAGTTCGATAGCGTAATCTATTTCTTCTGTTGTGGTAAAACGACCAAAGCTAAAGCGGATTGAGCTATGAGCCATTTCATCATTTAAACCTAACGCTCGTAATACGTATGAAGGTTCAAGACTTGCAGAAGTACAAGCACTACCTGAAGATACTGCAAGGTCTTTCAATGCCATAATTAATGATTCGCCTTCAACAAAATTAAAGCTAACATTTAAGTTACCTGCATAACGTTGTTCAAAGTCACCATTAACAAATACTTGCTCCATAGCATTCAAACCAGCCCATAAGCGGTCACGCATAGCAGTAACATGTTCAAGATCTTGTGCCATTTCTTCTTTAGCAATTTGACAGGCTTCACCCATGCCAACAATTTGGTGAGTAGCCAAAGTACCAGAACGCATACCACGCTCGTGCCCACCACCGTGGGTTTGTGCTTCAAGGCGAATACGTGGTTTACGACTAACGTAAAGTGCGCCAATACCTTTTGGTCCGTAAAGTTTATGTGCTGAAATGGACAATAAATCAACTTTCAATTCTTGTAAGTCAATTACTACTTTGCCTGCACTTTGTGCAGCATCAACATGAAATACAATTTTACGTGCACGACACATTTCACCAATTGCGCCAATATATTGAATAACACCAATTTCATTATTTACATGCATGATGCTAACTAAAATAGTATCGTCACGCATCGCTGCTTCAAGTTTAGCTAAATCAATTAAACCATTTTCTTCAGGATCAAGATAAGTCACTTCAAAGCCTTGACGCTCTAGCTCTCGACATGTATCTAAAACAGCTTTATGTTCTGTTTTACAGGTAATAACATGCTTACCTTTTTTATGATAAAAATTTGCTGCACCTTTAATTGCAAGGTTATTAGATTCTGTAGCACCAGAAGTGAAAACAATTTCACGTGGGTCAGCATTGATTAATTCTGCTATTTGGTTACGAGCAATATCAACTGCCTCTTCTGCTTGCCAACCAAACTTGTGCGAACGTGATGCAGGGTTACCAAAATGACCATCGGTAGTCATATATTGCATCATTTTTTCCGCAACACGTTTATCAACAGGGGTTGTTGCTGAATAATCAAAATAAATAGGAAGCTTCATTTGCTCTCTTTCTCCACTTAATACTATGTTCTTTAAAAATTTAGGGGAATAACTGTTTCTAATAATTGTTCTTTATTGCTGCGTTTATGGACATCGTATTGTCTTTTAGACACAGTCTTTACATCATTTTTAGCGACTAATTCTGCTAATGTTATATTTTGCAAAAATTCTTCAATACGTTCACTTAAGCCTTGCCATAAGGAGTGAGTTAAACATTGCGCCCCGCCCTGACAATCACCTTTGCCTTGGCATTTAGTAGCGTCTACACTTTCATTGACGGCACTAATAATATCTGCAACAGCTATTTCTGCAGAGCATTTACCTAAGCGATATCCGCCACCGGGTCCACGAATACTATTAACCAAACCATCTTTACGTAATTTAGAAAAAAGCTGCTCCAAATACGATAAAGATATACCTTGTCGTTCTGAAATATCTGCTAATGATACTGGTCCGTGTGAGGCGTGAATAGTGACATCTAACATTGCTGTCACCGCATAACGGCCTTTAGAGGTTAGTTTCATAATGTGCTCAATTTAGTACATGCCATTAAATAATAAATTTATCTATTTCTAGAGCATAAACTGCTACAAAAATAAAAATTTTGTGCATTTTACATATCCCTACAAAATAGTCAAATATATACCTGAGTAATATACTCAAGTACTTTACACTAATATTTCAAAGGCGAAAAGCAATAGTTGAGTATTTTAGTCAACTATTGCTTTATTCTCTATATTGATTTGATCTAAATTAAGAGTTTTATCTTTAATTAGATTTCAGGGTCAAAACTTTCAACAATGCTTTCACGACGTTTAGCAGCTTCTTTTTCATCTTCAACAAATTCACCAACTTTCAGTTCTGGTAAATCTTTTGGACAAATATCACCACCTAGATTATTTACTTCTTTACATAAGGTAGAAACACGATCATCCATTAAGTGCATATGATCTAGTAAACGACCAATAGCTTTAGCAACAGGATCTGGGTTATCTGCAGAAACAGCATAAGCATCGAAACCAAACTTTTTCGCGGCTTTATCACGAGAGTCTTTATTTAAATCAACCTCATCATCTGAACCGTTATCAAGTAATGAACTACCATTACTACCCTTACTGTTCACAACACGTGCTGGAATACCAACAGCAGTTGCATTTTCTGGTAAATCTCTTACTACAACAGAGTTTGAGCCAACTTTGCCGCCTTTACCAATCGTTATAGGTCCAAGGACTTGCGCCCCTGCGCCAATAACCACATTATCTGATAAAGTAGGATGACGCTTACCACTGTTCCAACTTGTTCCACCTAAGGTAACACCATGATATAAGGTAACATCGTTGCCTATTTCTGCTGTTTCCCCAATAACGACACCCATACCGTGATCTATAAAAAATCGGCGGCCTAACGTAGCACCGGGATGAATTTCAACACCCGTTAGCCATCTTGAAAAAGTTGATATTATTCTTGCAACAAGCTTCCAGTTTGCAAGCCATAATCTATGACTCAACCTATGTATCCAAATTGCATGTAGCCCAGGATAATTAAGTAATACCTCAAATGTAGTACGTGCAGCAGGATCTCGATCAAAAACACTATTAATGTCTTCTTTCATTCGGCCAATAGTGCGGCTAAACATAGTATTTCCTTTTTTTATTTTTAATTGATGAAATAAGTGTGGAGCTATTAACTGTCTTTTTTAGAAGCTCTTTCTATTGAAGCAAGAATGCCTCTCATCATTTTAATTTCTTTAACATCAGGACGAGCTCGATTAAATAAACGTCTTAACTTAGTCATCACTAAACCCGGATGTTTATCACCGATAAAACCTGTGGCTTTTAGCGCATCATCAAAGTGCTGATAAAAACGTTCTGTTTCTTCTGTTACTGGGTAGAGTTCATCATCTTCACTCTTGGCATTAAAACTTTTGCCAATATATGTACCATTACCTGTACTGTGCTCTTGTTTGTCATCATCCAATGAAAGTAGGTAACTTGTACGTACTTCATAACTTAATGTTTGTACTGCCATCGCTAAATTAAGTGAACTGTATTCTGGGTTGGCAGGTATTTGCACATGAAAGTGACATAGTTGTAATTCATCATTTGTTAAGCCACTACTTTCACGGCCAAATACTAATGCAACAGGATACTCACTTGCTTCTGCGATCATTTTTTCACCGCAACCACGTGGCTCAAGCATAGGCCAAGGTAATGTGCGTGAACGCGCGCTGGTACCTACCACTAATCCACAGTCATCAATTGCTTCACTTAAACTACTTACCACTTTAGCATTTGATAAAACATCTGTTGCTCCCGCTGCTAAAGCTTGTGCTTGACCATTAGGCATTTCAATAGGATCAACTAGTACTAGTTGACTCAACCCCATGGTTTTCATCGCACGAGCCGCACTTCCAATATTTCTACAATCTGAAGTATTAACTAAAACAATACGAACTCTGTCTAAAAGGCTTGTTGATGACTTGCTATTTTCTGAATCTGACATTTTTATCTCTGTACCATATGGTAGTTATAGTTATAACGGTTTTTAAGATGGCAATTCTAGCATAGAAGGTTACTGGTATACCTAATAAAAAGCACGATAAATTGGGAATTATGCCTATGGCAATTTAGTATTAATTAGTCGAATTTCCTCTAAAGATAGCCACAGATAATATATTGTGAAGTCCTAAAACTTTTCATTGGCTTTATTTAAGAATAGTATCGCCAAGTGACTTGTATCCTGCTATAATGCGCGCGCTTGATTTAGCCTTTAATTTTAAAGTGCTTGGGATCAACGTCGTTCTTTTAAAGTCTTTTACAAATAGGTACTCTGTTATGCATCCCATGCTAAATATTGCTGTGCGCGCAGCGCGCAATGGTGGAAAAGTTATTATTCGCTCTTTTGAGCAACTAGATAAAGTAGAAATAAACTCTAAAGGCTCAAATGATTTTGTTACTAGTGCTGATGTTGCTGCTGAAGAAGCGATAATTGAAACACTGCGTAAATCATATCCTGAACACACCATTATAGGTGAAGAGTCAGGTGTATTAACTGGTAAAGATGATGATTACCAATGGATAATTGACCCGTTAAATGGCACAAGTAACTTCATCAAAGGCATTCCTCAATTTGCTGTATCTATTGCCTTAAAAGTAAAAGGTAAACTTGACCAAGCGGTTATTTTCGATCCTATTCGTGGTGAGTTATTCACGGCTAGCCGTGGTAAAGGTGCTCAATTAAATAACATGCGCATCAGAGTAAAATCTCATAAGGATTTATCTGCAACTATCTTAGCAACAGGTTTCCCTTTTAAGCAAAAGCAACACACTAAAGCTTATATGGCTATGTTTACTTCTCTTTTTGAAAAAACATCAGATATACGTCGTGCCGGTTCTTCAGCTTTAGACTTAGCTTATGTTGCTGCAGGTCGTGTTGATGGATTCTTCGAGATTGGTTTAAAGCCATGGGAATCTGCTGCAGGCGAGCTATTAATTATTGAAGCTGGTGGTTTAGTAACTGACTTTACAGGCGGACACAACCATACTCAATCAGGTAACACTGTTGCAAGTAGCACTCGTTTGTTAAAAGAAATTCTGAAAAATATTCGTCCTAACTTAGGTGAAGCGTTAAGTAAGTAATTATACTAAGCTTTCGAATATCTTATCTTTAAAAAGCGCCTATTGGCGCTTTTTTTGCTTTATAGCTAAGCATAATGCACTCAATAAAAAGTAGTTATACATAATGAATAACATTGGTACAAATAAACAAAAGTTCATTGCAGGAGAAGTAGCGTTAGTTGGTGCTGGTCCTGGTGATGCTGACTTACTCACCATTCAAGCATTTCGCTTTATAAAACAAGCAGAAATAGTAATTTATGATCGCCTTGTCAGCGAAGGCGTAATGGCTCTATTGCCTAGCAACTGTGAGAAAATATACGTAGGTAAAAAACAAGCTGAACACCGCGTACCACAAGAAGGTATAAACCAACTACTGGTTAAACATGCAAAATTAGGCAAAAAAGTATTAAGGTTAAAAGGTGGTGATCCCTTTGTTTTTGGCCGTGGCAGCGAAGAGGCTAAGTTTGTTCTAGCTAATGGTATTAACTGCCATATTGTTCCCGGTATGACAGCAGCTTCTGCTTGTACCAGCTACGCAGGTATTCCATTAACTCACCGACAAGTTGCACGAAGTTGCACCTTTATTACAGGTAATGTGCAAGATAATGGTGCACTGGATTTACCTTGGCATACGCTGAACGATGCTGAACAAACTATCGTTTTTTATATGGGTATAAAAAGCTTACCTATTATCATTGAACAATTAATCACTGCTGGTCGAAGTAAAGATACGCCAGCAGCGTTAATACATAAAGGCACCCATAGCGATCAACAAGTCGTTAAAGGTACCTTGTCTAATTTAGAAGCTTTAGTAAAATTACATAGTATTAAGCCACCAAGTCTTATTGTTATTGGTAACGTGATAGATGTATTTTCTACAGAGCAAATGAGCAATTTAGGTTATTTTACAGCAAATAAATAATCAATAACGACACTACTTTACTAACGTGAATAAACATAAACTAAACAGCTAAAAAATCGAACTCACTATTTAGTAGGGGCCGCCTTACCACGACGGTTTCTATTAGCTTTGTTCTTGTTATTAGTGTTCGGCTTATTGTTCACTTTATTACCATTTGACTGAGGCTTATGTGCCTTACTCAAATGTTGACCATCTTTATGTTCAACTTTAGCTTTATTAGGTTTTTTAAACTTTTTAGGTTTCTTAGCTTTCAATGGCCTTATTTCACGTGACTCACCAAGTTCATTAACAGGAATGAATTTTTCTAGTGTTTTACGTTCAATATGTTGCTGTATTACATGCTCAATATCCCACAACAACTTTAGTTCATCATTGCAAACTAAAGAGACTGCTTGGCCTGTATTGCCCGCACGTGCTGTTCTGCCAATACGATGTACATAATCTTCTGGTACATTAGGCAACTCAAAATTTACTACTTGCGGTAGCAAATCAATATCAATACCACGGGCAGCAATATCGGTTGCGACTAAAATTTGCACTCTACCGTCTTTAAAAGAAGCAAGCGCTTTGGTTCGTGCTCCTTGGCTTTTATTGCCATGTATAGCGGCAGCTGTAAGCCCTTCTTCTTCTAAGTAGCGTGTTAACTTATTAGCGCCATGCTTTGTTTTAGTAAAAACCAGTACTTGTTGCCAATTGTTTTCTTTTATCAAATGCGTCAAAACTGCTGGTTTACGTTTTTTATCTACCCCTGTTAGCCACTGAGTTACTTTTTCAGCCGTAGAGTTTTCAGGATTTACAGAGACTTCCAGTGGCTTATTAACTAAGCCTTTTGCTAACGCGCGAATATCTGGAGAAAAAGTTGCTGAAAAAAGTAAATTTTGACGTTGTTTAGGCAGTAGCGATATTATCTTTTTGATATCGCGAATAAAGCCCATATCAAGCATACGGTCCGCTTCATCTAAAATAAGTACTTCAAGTTGTGAGAACTTAACTGCATTTTGATTATATAAATCCATCAATCGTCCTGGTGTGGCAACCAGTACATCAACACCCTGTCTAAGGCGCATCATCTGAGGATTTATTTTTACTCCACCAAAAACAACTGTTGAATGTAGTTGTAAATATTTACCGTAGGTTACAATACTATCGCTTACTTGTGCCGCAAGCTCTCTTGTTGGTGTTAATACCAACGCGCGCACATTGTTTGACTGCACACGACTTTGCTCTCTACCACCTTTAGACAATCTTTCAAGTAAGGGTAAAGTAAAACCAGCTGTTTTACCTGTGCCTGTTTGCGCCGCAGCCATAACATCTCGACCAGAAATAACCGCAGGAATAGCCTGAGCCTGAATAGGTGAAGGTGTATCGTAACCTTGATCACGTACGGCTTTGAGTAGTGGCTCAGATAAACCTAAATCATTAAATGTTATCGCTATATTATTATCAGCAGTATCAGCGGAAGTTGAATTCATAAAGGGTCTCTTGGTAAGAAGTTACAGGGTTTGAATATCAACATTTATGTCGTATTTCAATTAGCAATTTTGATGCTAGCAGCAGGCGTGCAGCATACAGTAAGGATAAGGTGAGTGCAAAGAAATAGGCCTCTCAGATAAAATAAAAGCCAAGTAACTATTGCTACTTGGCTTTCTATTACAGCGTTAATGCCTTATTTAAATTAAATAGTTTTTTCACTTAATACTATGGCATCATTTGTTCTTGATCTTCGCCTTCTTTCTCAATCACTTCTGGTATTAAATCTTCTCTCGAAATACCTAAAGCTAGTGCAACTAATGAAGCAACATAAATAGAAGAGTAAGTACCTACAAACACACCAAATAGTAATGCTGTTGCAAAACCATGAATTAATGCGCCACCTTTAAAGAACAACGCAGCCAATACTAACAAGGTTGTTATTGAGGTAATAAAAGTACGACTTAATGTTTGCGACAAAGATATATTGATAACATCTTCAGCTTTGGTATCTCTGATTTTACGAAAGTTTTCTCTAATGCGATCAGACACTACAATCGTATCATTTAACGAGTAACCAATAACGGCAAGTATTGCTGCAAGTACAGTTAAGTCAAACTCTAATTGCAATACTGAAAATAAGCCAAGGGTTAACAACACATCGTGAAATAGTGCAACGACTGAGCCGATAGCAAAGCGCCATTCAAAACGAAATGCGACATAAACTAAAATACAAATCAGAGCCGTTAGCATCGCTAAACCACCCTGCTCTGCTAGCTCATCACCTACACTAGCGCCAACAAATTCAATGCGGCGCATATCAACTTTTTGACCTGAGCCAGACTCAAGAATAGCCAACACTTCATTACCAAGCATTTCTGCTTTAACATCTTCACGTAAGCCTAGGCGAATAACAACATCACGACTACTGCCGTAAAATTGTACTTTGGCATCATCAAAACCATTGTCAGACATGACTTGACGTAATTTTTTAAGATCAGCAGCTTGTTCAAAGCCTACTTCAATTAAGGTACCGCCAGTAAAATCTAAACCAAAATTTAACTTGTTTGTAGCTAAAGAGGCTATTGACGCTATCATTAATAACGCACTAAAAACCATCGCTATTTTGCGAAAGCTCATAAAAGCGACGGTGTTTTTCAATTGTAAAATTTGCATAAATAAAATTCCCGTCTTTCTATATAGATAGCTTTTTAAGGCTCTTTCCGCCCCAAATAGCATTAACTACTGCACGTGTGCCTACAACTGAAGTAAACATTGAAGTAAGAATACCAATTGATAATGTTACTGCAAAACCTTTCACAGGCCCTGTGCCAACAGCAAATAAAATAAGTGCTGCAATTAACGTTGTTATATTCGCATCGATAATCGTTGAAAAAGCAGCATCATAACCTTGATGTATAGCTTGTTGGATACTTTTTCCTTCTCGCATTTCTTCTCGAATACGCTCAAATATTAGTACGTTAGCATCAACAGCCATACCAACTGTCAGTACAATACCCGCCATACCAGGCAAGGTTAGCGTAGCACCCGGAATTAACGACATAACGCCAACAATTAAGACTAAGTTAGCACCAAGCGCTAAGTTGGCAACAATACCAAAAGCACGATAGTAAATAATCATAAAGAGGAACACTAAACCAAAGCCCATCAAGATAGCTTGAAAGCCTAATTGTACGTTTTCAGCACCTAGTGTTGGACCAACAGTACGTTCTTCAACAATAGTAATAGGGGCTATTAACGCACCTGCTCTTAGTAATAACGCTAGGTTGTGAGCTTCTGCTTGTGAGCCCGCACCTGTAATTCTAAAACTTTTACCTAAACGAGATTGAATTGTGGCAACAGAGATTACCTCTTGTACTTTTTCAAAAATTATATTGCCTTCAAGATCCCTTCTGTCCGTTGGTTTATATTCAATAAATACGGTAGCCATCGGCTTACCAATATTACTTTTAGTCCCATTAGACATTTTACTACCACCAGCACTATCTAAAGAGATATTTACTTGCGGACGAGAATATTCATCAAAGCCAGATTTAGCGTCAGTGATATGATCACCAGTTAGCATAATACGTTTCTTTAATAAAACAGGCTTGCCATCTTTTTCTCTTAACAAAATAGAACTGGCAGGAATACGTCCATTAAGTGCAGCACTTAAATCGCCTTCAGTATCAACAAGTCTAAATTCAATAGTCGCGGTAGCATTAAGAATTTCTTTAGCTTTTGCTGTATCTTGTACACCCGGTAACTCAATAACAATATGCTTTTTGCCTTGGCGTTGAACCAATGGTTCAGCAACACCTAGTTCGTTAACACGATTACGAATAATGGTAATATTTTGCTGTAAAGCGTATTCACGAATCTCTTTTAATTTTTGCTCTGTCATTTTAGCACTAAGCGATAAAGTATCTTCATCGGTAGTTAACAGCAAATCTCGATAACGCTTCTTCAATAATGATTGAGCTTTTTCAAGATCTTCCACTTTACGAAATTTAATAACAATGGCTTTGCCATCGTCTTTTACACTACGGTAACGTATTTTGTCATTGCGTAAATCACCACGAAAGTCACTTACCATACCCACTTTGGCTTTATTGATGGCTTCTTTCATGTTTACTTCCATTAGGAAGCTAACACCACCACTTAAATCTAAACCTAGTTTCATTGGCGTTCCGCCAATAGTCGCTAGCCATTCAGGTGTTGCTGGCGTTAAATTAAGAGCCACTGAATACTTATTACCAAGTTTATCATCAAGCACATCACGTGCTTTTAACTGATCTTCAGTATTTTTAAAACGAGTTAACACTTGACCATTTGCTAAGACAATATTGGTAAAGGCTATATCACTATTCGTTAGATTGGCTTTAATCGTATCAAGTGTTGCCATGTTTGCTTCAACACCACGTAACCCTGATACTTGTACCGCAGGATCTTCACCATAAAGGTTTGGTGTGGCATAGAGTGCACCAATAGCAACAATAAGCGCCACCATCAATGTTTTCCATAGGGGGTATTTGTTTAACACAATGTGTCCTTTTATTTATTACTTATTTCGAGCAAAGAATTCACATATAGTGCTTAAAATCGCAGTTAGGTAATTCTATAGCAAAAAAGAAATACACAATTGAAATAGATCAACTATGTATTTCCAATAATCCTATAAAACTAAATAACTATGAGATTAAATGCTATAAAGATTTCATTGTGCCTTTCGGAAGTACTGCGCTAATAGCAGCTTTTTGTACTGTAACCTCTGTACCTTCACTGATGCTAACAACAATAAAGTCTTTCTCGTCTGATACTTTAACTATTTTACCAACAAGACCACCTTGTGTTAGTACTTCATCACCTTTGCTTAATTCAGACATTAAGCTTTTATGTTCTTTAACGCGCTTAGATTGTGGACGATAAATCATAAAGTAAAATACTAAACCAAATACCGCTAACATAATGATCATTTCCATACCACCACCTGCGGGTGCTGGAGCGGCGGCGGCGTGGGCTGTACTGATAAATAAACTCATAAATTCCTCTACTTCTTTTTATAATTAGTTTGCAACTTTCTATTTCATTTTCTTTTATATAATAAAATGATTAACGGTAATTATTGATTCTCATCACTTTATACCTATCATTCGATTAAATAAACCTCAGCAAAATATTAAGCCACAAGATTTATTAAACTTTGATAATTCTCTATTTACACTGCTTTATTTTAAAGCTAAAACTAAACTTGCTGACTACCTTCTGCTAATGGCGGTACGGGTAAGCCACGTAATGCATAAAACTCCGCAACAAATTCATCTAATTTACCTTGCTCAATAGCATCACGCAAACCTTGCATGACTTTTTGATAGAAATGTAAATTATGCAAGGTATTCAACTGTGAACCTAAAATTTCTTTACACTTGTCTAAATGATGTAAATAAGCACGTGAATAATTTTTACATGTATAACAGTCACACGTTGGATCTAGTGGTCCTGTATCTGTTTTATTCCCTGCATTTCTAATCTTTATTACACCCGTATTAACAAATAAATGTCCATTTCTGGCGTTACGGGTTGGCATAACACAGTCAAACATGTCTATACCGCGACGTACACCTTCAACTAGATCTTCAGGTTTACCTACTCCCATCAAGTATCGGGGCTTATTTTCGGGAATCAAGGGGGCGGTATGATCTAATATGCGAATCATGTCTTCTTTAGGCTCACCTACAGATAAACCACCAATAGCATAGCCATCAAAATCAATCGCTTTTAGACCATTAATAGAGACTTCACGCAAGTCTTCATACATACCACCTTGCACAATACCAAATAGTGCTGAAGTGTTATCACCATGTGCATCTTTTGAACGTTGTGCCCAACGAAGTGATAGTTCCATTGAATCTTTTGATTCTTTATGTGTTGCAGGATATGGCGTACATTCATCAAAAATCATCACCACATCTGAACCTAAACTACGCTGTACTTCCATTGAGCGTTCAGGTGTGAGCATAATTTTTTCACCATTAACTGGTGAGCTAAAGCGAACACCTTCTTCGGTAATTTTACGCATTTTTCCTAAACTAAAAACTTGAAAGCCACCAGAGTCAGTTAGAATAGGTTTATCCCAATTCATAAAGCCATGTAATCCGCCATGTTGCTCAATGATATCTGTGCCTGGACGAAGCATTAAATGAAAAGTATTTCCTAAAATAATATGAGCACCAGTTGCTTCAACTTCATCTGTTTTCATTCCCTTTACTGTGCCATATGTACCTACTGGCATAAACGCAGGTGTTTCAACCGCACCACGGGCAAAGGTTAAGCGGCCACGACGGGCTTTACCGTCTGTGTTAATTAATTCATATTTCATTTTGGTGTCCATAAAATTATCCTAACAGCGAAACAGGCTGATGGTTAGTGTACAAATAACGTTACGTAACTAGGAAGGTTAGCCTTCCTTGTTAATACTTATTTTGTAAGAAACATTGCATCGCCATAACTGAAAAAGCGATATTTTTCGCTAATAGCATGTTGATAAGCATTCATAATATTTTCATAGCCTGAAAAAGCACTAACTAACATTAATAAGGTAGATTCTGATAAGTGAAAATTAGTGAGCAATGCATCTACAATTTTAAATTCATATCCGGGTGTAATAAAAATATCTGTGTCGCCATAAAAAGCAGTTAACTCTTTTTCGGCATCTTCGGCTGACTTAGCTGCGCTTTCAAGTGAACGAACTGAAGTAGTACCTACCGCAACAACACGTCCCCCATTTGCTTTTGTTTTTTTAATTTGCTCAACCACTTCAGGCGGTACTTCAACATATTCAGCATGCATAATGTGATCAGCTATTTCATCAACTTTCACCGGCTGAAAAGTGCCAGCCCCAACATGCAACGTTACAAAAGCTAATTCCACACCTTTTTGTTTAATCTGTTCAATTAAGTCATCATCAAAGTGTAAGCCAGCAGTAGGTGCAGCAACCGCACCTGGTTTTTCATTGTAGACTGTCTGATAACGCTCTCTGTCACTATCTTCATCAGGTCTATCAATATAAGGAGGCAACGGCATATGGCCAATATCTTCGAGTATTGACAGTACAGATTTTTCACCTGAAAACTTAAGCTCGAATAAAGCACCGTGACGAGCAACCATGGTTGCGTTAACAGCTCCTTCAAGTATTAATTCAGCGCCAACTTTAGGAGATTTACTAGAACGAATATGTGCTAACACAGTATCTTTGTCGACTAAACGTTCAACTAAAACTTCAATTTTCCCACCCGTTGATTTTTGACCAAACATACGTGCTGGAATCACACGAGTATTATTAAACACCAATAAATCATTAGCATTTAACTCAGCTAGGATATCCTTAAAGCCAAGGTCACTTATTGCGCCTGACTTTCCATCAAGTCGCATTAATCGGCTAGCCGTGCGATCAGCTTTAGGAAATCGAGCAATTAGCTCACTAGGTAAATCGAAAGAAAAATCAGATACACGCATGGTAATATTTTAGGAAGAGCCTTGTTAGGTATGAATAACGCTATATAGTGAAACGCGTGATTTTAGTTCCCGAAGCGCTTGATAGCAAGTTAAATAAGAAAATTTACTTGCGTAATGAGTTATATCTATACTGAGAATAATAAATAATAAGTTCTGTGAGATGAGGTGAAAATAAATAACTGTACAACCACCTCATTATCAGCAAACAAACACCTCTCACTAAGCTTTATATAGCTAACATGTAAACGTCTTATCTAACCTTCTGACCTAACGGCACTTTACCGTCTTGAACAACGGTTAATTTTGGCATAAATGGAATATCAATATCTAACTTTGCCTTCAGTTGGTAACTAATATCTTGTCCTTTGTTATCTAATAATGCTCTTATAACCTTAAAGCCTCTTATCAAGCTAGTTGACACTGGCACGACAAATCGTGTTTCACCATAAGCTCCAACTGTAGGGATATCTGTAGCAACACCATGAGCTAAAGTTTCTCCTAGGATATTCAATTGATAGCTAATACCATTAAGTGGTAACTCAAAGTTATTAGGATTAGTTAATTTTAAACCTACTTCAAAATTTTGTTCAAAGCCATCAGCTGGTAAAGCCTTAAAAGAAACCAACTCAACGCTTGGTTCTTCGTAATCTAGATCTAAAGTGGCACAGCCAGACAGAAAAAAAAGTACCGCTATAAAAAAAGCGTGTTGGGATAATGTTCTAGCTTTATTCATCTTATATCCTTAGAAAGTGATCTCTTTCAACTTATATTAAAAGGGATATGATTAATATGCTTACCTTTTAATATTGTAATTGTTTATCAAGTAAGTACAGCAAAAAAATGTTTTATTTATTATTCTACAGACCTCATAGATACTTTGATATTAAACAATATTATTGCGAGTTATAATCAATATTTAATTATTTTTCTTATAAAGTATCACATCACTATTAATTTAGCGTATGCTTTTTAAACTTAGTAAAACCATTCAGTTAGTAGGCCTTTATGAAAAATCTCGCTGGCGACATAGCCAATACTATAATCAACGGCTTCGATCGCCATATTCACCTATTTATAGAAATCACTAAATCAGCTCAACACCGTTTCCATAAATGCCAATGGAGCGAAGTACAAAAAGCAGCTAAAGCACGAACCACTTTTTATGAAGAAAGGGTAAAAGAAACTTACAATACGATTAGAGAAGAGTTCTTAATTGAATCCCTTGATGATGACTTATGGCAGCAAATCAAACAAAATTATATTGAGTTACTTGCTGAACACTTACAGCCAGAATTAGCTGAAACCTTCTATAATTCGGTTTTCTGTGGTTTATTTGAACGTCGTTATTATCACAATGATTATATTTTTGTAGAAAGTACTGCACAACGACTTGATGATAGGCCGACACCAAGTATTTATACCACTTATAAGCCAGAAATAAAGGGGCTTAAAGAGACCGTATGCGACATCATGAACGCCCATAAAAGCACAGTCCCCTTTAGAGACTTAAGTGGTGATGTTGACATTTTAATTCGTGCTTTTCGACGTAAAGCACACAAGACTCGCTTTAAATTAGAAGATTTACAGTTTGATATTTTAGACTTTACTTTTTATCGCAATAAGGGCGCCTACTTGATTGGCCGAGTATTATCTCCTGCTGGTGAAACCCCTTTTATCGTTTCTGTACTCAATGATGAAAACGGCGGCTTATATATTGACGCTCTGTTAAGTAAAAGTGAAGACATGGCTGTTGTTTTCGGTTTTGCTCGTGCTTATTTCTTTGTTGATTGTAAACACCCTTATGCTCTAGTTAACTTTTTACAAAGCTTAATACCTCACAAAACTAAAGCTGATTTATATTCTGCTATCGGCTTTCATAAACAGGGTAAAACACATTTTTATCGTGATTTTTTAAATCACTTAGATAGTAGCGATGATAAGTTAGCACTTGCCCCCGGTATAAAAGGCATGGTGATGTCAGTATTTACACTGCCTTCTTACCCATATGTATTTAAGATTATCAAAGATAAGTTTTCACCTAGCAAAAATATGACCCGCGCAGATGTAAAGGGGAAATACAGGTTAGTAAAACTACATGACAGAGTTGGCCGCATGGCTGATACAATGGAGTATTCTGAAGTCGCTTTCCCCAAAGATAGATTTGATGATGAAGTGTTAGAAGAGTTACAAAAAGTTGCCCCATCACTTATTCGCTATGAAGATGATCTTCTTATTATCAAGCATCTATATATAGAACGCCGTATGGTGCCACTAAACCTTTATTTAGCTAAAGCAACTGATGAAGAAGTAGAAGCTGCTTTATATGGTTATGGTAAAGCAATAAAAGAACTTATCTCTGCTAATATTTTCCCAGGTGATATGCTATTGAAAAATTTTGGTGTTACTCGTCACGGTCGCGTAATATTTTACGATTATGATGAAATCACTTATATGGATGAAGTTAATTTCAGGGTTAAACCCGAAGCAATAACAGAAGAGCAAATTTATGCTGCTGAGCCATGGTATTCTGTAGCGCCCGGAGATATGTTCCCTGAAGAATTAGGCACTTTTGCTCTTGCTAATCCTAAATATCTAAAAGCCTTTAAAATACATCATGCAGATTTACTTACTGCAAGTTATTGGCAGCAATCTCAGAAAAATGTTGCTGATGGTATTTATGAAGACGTTTACCCGTACCCTGATAAATTTAGGTTCTGTGAAATGAAAAAAGCGACTAAATAGTCATAATTTTCCTAAACTGCTGACAAATTTATTTTGCAGCAGTGTGGATATTTCAATAATTGCTAGACGCTGTTCCTTTGAGCGCTTTGTTTATAAAACAGTCGAACAGTCAGTAATTGAAACTTTATTTGTTGTTTTCTCTTTACCTTTGCGCTCGCATCAGTATAATTCACCTCCATTGCAGGGGTGTAGTTCCAATTGGTAGAACAGCGGTCTCCAAAACCGACGGTTGGGAGTTCGAATCTCTCCACCCCTGCCATTCTCTCTTCTCTTGTTATCCTATTTCAAATACTGTTCAAAAACAGTCAAGTCTGTCATTATTACAAAATGAGCATAAATCAAAGACAATATCAGCAGTTAACTGAAATGGGCATTAGCCTATGGCAACATAAGTCTACTGAATTTCAGACAGTTCTCGTTTCTAAAAGTGATTCCGAAGATAAGGTTAGCTACATAAAGCAAGATTCCAATAAGGTAGAATTACTTGCTAAACAAGCATTTTTTACTGATTTACTTCTTATTCTTGATTTATCTATTGGCGAAATAACAGCTAATAAAGATCATCTTGATTTAGGTTTATTTAATTGGTTTTTCTATACTGAAGAGAATAAAACATCCCCTATTTATTACGCTGAGAATAAATTAGTAACACCAAGTATTGAATTAATTCGTAAATCTCCCTGCTTAAAAAAACAATTATGGCAAACCATAGCAACTCACCTGTTATAAATACTGATATTGATAATATGAAAAACTCTTTAACATTTTCTCCAGTTAGCCTCACAGACATTTCACCTCTTATGCAGATTGAAAACAACTGTCACTCACACCCTTGGAGTGAGAAAACCTTTAAAAGTTGTATTGGCGGGCGCTACTTTGGCGAAAAGCTTAACGGTACTAGCAATGAGTCACTTAATATTGTTGGCTTTTATATCGGTGAGTTGGTTGTCGACGAAGCAACATTAATGGATATTTGTGTTAACCCAACAGAGCAAGGTAAAGGCTTAGGTAAAAAGCTACTCACTCAGTTTATTGCTAATGCCAAAGCTAAAGGTGCCATTAAAATTTGGCTAGAAGTACGTGCTAAAAACATTGCTGCACAGATGCTATATATGAACGCAGGCTTTATTGAAACTGGCCGTCGCACAGGCTATTACCCTAGCGCCAATGGTTTTGGTTATGAAGATGCTATTGTAATGTGTCTTACCTGTTAACTTTAAGAAAATCTGCTACGAAATCACAAGACTGCTCTCCATTTTTTTATCTACTAAATTGATTTTAAATTCATAATCAAAATACTAAAAAGTCACTAATTTGCTTTTATATTTGTGACACAATGCGCGCATTTATTTTGGGCATGACTTTTTACGCTCAAAATCCAGTGAAATCTGCCATTACACATTAATAAAGCAGGTTAAAAACACTAGTACGTACAACAAAGAGATATTTAAAATAACATAGACTGGGGTAAGCCCAGTCCACACTATTCAGCACGGGGGCAAGCCCCCGATATTTTCGCTACGCTTTGTTAAATAATATGAAAATATCAACCCAAAAAAGTTATTAATAAATTGTTAATATTTATTTGACAAAGTGTAAGAATTATAATAACTTTTTTGTAGTGAATTTATTGATATAACTTACTTTAAATAAAAATAAAAAGGACTTTAACTATTATGATAAAATTGATCTTAATCTCTTTCATTCTGTTTAGTAGCCAAACACTGGCTTTAGGTATAACAAAGGTAATAGACGTATATTATGTCTGTGATTCAGATATAAAAGAGTCAGTTGAATGTAATAACCTTACTGATTACGACTTAATTGAACGTGCTAAGTCTATGGTTCCCACCACTAAAACTGAAGAGTGCTTATTAAATCCACTTGATATTACATGCGGTGCTAATTTTCAGCAACCTGGCTCTGTTACATTCACAACGTATTCAGCTAGAAATGGAACAATAGATAAAAGAAAAGTTAATATATCACCTTTTGGAGTGACAATACAAAACACTCCCCCAACGACAGTTGATTTAGATAATGCACAACAGAGTCAAGAAGCAAATGAATTATATTTATATATAAAGAAATCACTTCAATTTAAACAATCCTCTACCGGAGTCATAATTGATGGAAATAATAATACCCCTTTAAATGCTAATGGGAGTGCTATGACTCGCTTAGGTAATTGTAGATCAGCTTTATCTTATGCTACAAATGATAGGTTTGATTCAAGCCTTCCGAGTTGTCAATCATTTTTAAATAGCTTTATTATAAATGAATGGCAGAAAGCAGGTTCCCCAATGAGTTCATTTAAAGGCTTTTTAAAGAGCCTTAGTTTAAATATACCTGGGTTCACCTATGAATTTTCAGATGCAACTTTTAATTTCGTAATAAAATTTTCTGATAGGTCTTTACTGTCTCTTCAGATAATACTTCCAAACAATCCTAATGGTTATCCTTCGATAGTTTTAGACAAGAATGCTAGCCATACATCTTCTTTAGAGACTTTACAAGAGTTCCTCGCAAGTGATTCTTCTCCAAACTCTAATGTCAGTCACGGTGAATTAGTGGCATATTTAGGTTCTGAAGGGGTAAGAGATAGCTGTAGTACAAATTTACAAGCCATTGGGTACTATGTTGATTATCTCATAGTTACAACAGAATATCCTGATGGAACAGTCAAATATAGTGTTCAAAGGCTAGGCAGTAGCCCAATCTACGATATAGTTACTACTTGTTGGAGCACTCTTAACGGCTCATAAATTAAATCAAAATCACAAAATCAGTGGCTGAATATCAACTCATATCAAACAACTAATTGCATCACACTAACCTCCATTTCCTGCTGCACAGGAGAATAAGCGGCACTTTACCAAGTGCCGTTATATTTAACTGACTTAATTTGTATTAGCTTAAGCGCAGCGAGCTGCGACTATCGCTGACAGAATAGAAGATCACAATAGCGCTGTATTTTACAAACACGAAAAGCAAATTTTACTTTCTATATAGGTAAACCTTAAAATAACTACTGTAATAATTAAAGGCTGCATATCGCGGCTTTTTTTATTTGTGGTACAATGCGCCCCATAATTGAACAATGCAGAAATAACCAGAAAGGTTAAGAAAAGCATTTTATGTACACCAGCATGCATACCAAAGAGAATAATTAAACAATGACAACACCACAAGCCAAAGCAGTAGAGCTTCGCAGGACCTTTGCCATCATCTCTCACCCCGATGCGGGTAAAACCACAATCACCGAAAAAGTTTTATTGTTTGGTCAAGCCTTACAAAAAGCTGGTACGGTAAAGGGTAAAAAATCAGGTCAGCATGCTAAGTCTGATTGGATGGAAATGGAAAAGGATCGTGGTATTTCAATCACTACTTCTGTTATGCAATTTCCCTACAATGACTGCCTTGTAAATTTGCTTGATACTCCTGGTCATGAAGATTTCTCTGAAGATACTTATCGAACCTTAACCGCGGTAGATTCTTGCTTAATGGTTATCGATGTTGCCAAAGGTGTAGAAGCACGTACCGTAAAGTTAATGGAAGTTACTCGTTTACGTGATACTCCTATCATCACATTTATGAACAAGATGGATCGTGATGTGCGCGACCCGATGGAAGTGATGGATGAAGTAGAAGATGTCTTAAAAATTAAGTGTGCTCCTATTACTTGGCCAATAGGCATGGGGAAAGAGTTTAAGGGCGTTTATAACTTAGTCACCAATGAAACCTTTTTATATCAATCAGGTCAAGGTCACACCATTCAAGAAGTCCGTGTTATTAAAGGGTTAGACAACCCTGAGCTTGATGCCGCTGTAGGCAGTTATGCCGATGATTTACGTGAAGAACTTGAACTAGTGCAAGGTGCTTCTCATGAATTTGATTTAGAAGAGTTTTTAAAGGGTGAATTAACACCGGTATTTTTTGGTACTGCCTTAGGGAACTTTGGTGTTGACCATATGCTTGACGGCTTAACAAAGTGGGCACCTAAACCATTACCACGTAAAACTGACTTACGTGAAGTAGTAGCCACCGAAGAAAAGTTCTCTGGTTTTGTTTTTAAAATTCAAGCTAACATGGATCCAAAACATCGTGACCGTATCGCTTTCATGCGTATTTGTTCAGGCAAATATGAAAAAGGCATGAAAATGAAGCAAGTACGATTAGGTAAAGATGTAAAAATTGCTGATGCAGTTACTTTTATGGCTGGCGACAGGTCAAACGTTGAAGAAGCTTACGCTGGTGATATTATCGGTTTACATAACCATGGCAGTATTCAAATTGGTGATACTTTTACTGCTGGCGAAATGATGAAATTTAGCGGCATTCCAAACTTTGCTCCTGAAATGTTCCGTCGTATTCGTTTAAAAGATCCTCTAAAAGCTAAGCAATTACAAAAGGGCTTAATTCAACTTTCTGAAGAAGGCGCTGTGCAGGTATTTAGACCTTTTATCAATAACGATATGATTGTTGGCGCTGTTGGTGTATTGCAGTTTGAAGTTGTTGTTCAACGACTTAAGACTGAATATAAGGTTGACGCTATTTACGAGCCTATCAGCGTAGCTACGGCTCGTTGGTGTACTTGTGATGATGAACGTACATTAGAGCAATTTAAGAAAAAGGCCGGTGATAACCTAGCATTAGATGGTGGCGATAACTTAACTTATATTGCGCCAACGATGGTTAACTTATCGTTAGCACAAGAGCGTCATCCTGATATACAGTTCCATTCAACCCGTGAACACTAATTGGATGTCATAAATAGCCTTTTATCTACATTGCCATCGCTTTTTCATTTCGTCACTTATCGAACTAAGCTCCTTATGAAAAAGCTCGGCGGCTTTGCTAAAAGAACTATTTATATAATCCAATATGAGTAGTAAAAATATTTTGATGTTTTAATAAATAAACATCAAAAATAAATAAAATTTCACTAACTGCGTAATAGCTTCTTTTTCGCAGTTAGTTGGTTCAGGACAAAAGAAAACGTGCGGAGCTGACGCTCGTCAGTGAGCACGATTGATGCCTGTATTGAATCAAATAACAATGAAAAAGAGTCTATTAAAATGAATATTAAGAATATTTTATCTGAAAAAGTCAGTGCTGCTATGGTTGCTGCAGGTTTACCAGCAGATACTAACCCAGCAATCAGTTTATCGAACCGTCCACAGTTTGGTGATTACCAAGCCAATGGCGTGATGGGTGCAGCTAAAAAATTAAAAACCAACCCTCGTGAATTAGCCACCAAAGTTGTTGAAAACCTTGATTTAAGCGGTATTGCTGACAAAATCGAACTCGCTGGCCCTGGTTTTATTAACATTCATTTAAGTCAAACATGGCTTGCTTCACAGCTAAATGCCATTACTCAAGATAGTCATATTGGCGTAACACAGCGCTCTAACCCACAAACAGTTGTTGTTGACTACAGTGCACCAAACTTAGCGAAAGAAATGCACGTTGGCCATTTACGTTCAACCATTATTGGCGACGCCGTAGTACGCGCGCTAGAATTTCGTGGTGATAAAGTTATTCGTCAAAACCACATGGGTGACTGGGGCACACAATTTGGCATGCTAATCGCGCATTTAAGCGATAAGTTGGCGGGTAATGAAGTCGCTGAAACCGCGTTAAGTGATTTAGAAAACTTTTACCGTGAAGCTAAAGTTCGTTTTGACAATGAAGAAGGTTTTGCTGATCGCGCGCGCGCAGATGTTGTTAAACTTCAAAGTGGTGATGCTGATTCAGCCAAACTATGGAAACAGTTTATTGATATTTCAATTGCCCACAGTGAAGAGATTTACAGTAAATTGAATGTATCATTACAACGTAGCGACATCATGGGCGAAAGTGCCTATAACGATGATTTATCAGCTGTTATTGATGAACTAATGGCGCAAGAAATAGCGGTAGAAGATCAAGGCGCTAAAGTTGTCTTTATTGATGAAATGGCCAATAAAGATGGCGAACCTTCAGTATTTATCGTGCAAAAATCTGGCGGTGGTTTTTTATATGCAACGACTGATTTATCCGCTTGTCGTTACCGTAGTGGCAAATTAGCCGCCGATCGTATTATTATTTTCACTGATGCACGTCAATCTCTACATTTTAAACAAGTTGAGTTAGTTGCTCGTAAAGCCAACTTACTACCAGCGCATGTTGGTTATGATCATTGTCCATTTGGCATGATGATGGGGGATGATGGCAAGCCATTTAAAACCCGTACTGGCGGTACAATCAAGCTGGCAGAATTACTCGACGAAGCAGTAAGTCGTGCAAGTGATTTAATCAAAGAGAAAAATCCGGAAATTACTGCTGATGATTTAGCTGAAATTTCAGCTAAAGTAGGTATAGGCGCGGTTAAGTTTGCTGATTTATCTAAAAACCGTACCAGTGATTATATTTTCAACTGGAAAACTATGCTGAGTTTTGAAGGCGCAACTGCTCCTTATTTACAGTACGCTTATTCACGTATTCAAAGTATTTTTTCTAAGGCAGAGGGTGTTAAAGCAGGCGTTACCCAGACTCAAGCAAATATTGATATCATTGAGCCACAAGAAAAAGCACTTGCATTAAAGATATTACAACTAGAAGATGTCATTGATGCGGTAATCAGTGAATGTACTCCAAACCTGCTATGTAACTATCTTTACGAACTAGCAAGCCTTTATATGAGTTTTTATGAAGCCTGTCCTATTCTTAAAGAAGGTATTAGCGATGAAGTGAAAGCATCACGTTTAGCCTTATGCCAAGTTGTAGCACAAACCTTAAAACAAGGCTTAGATGTGCTAGGTATTGACGTTATGGATAGAATGTAAATAATAGAAATAATCAATAAAGAGGAGGCAATGATGCAATTTACCGATAGTCATTGCCACCTTGATTTCCCTGAGTTTCAAGAACAAATCCCACAATTATTACTACAATGTCACCAACATCGTATTAACCATATTATTGTTCCTGCGGTTGAACCAAAGTATTGGCAGCGCGTTATATCATTAACTACTCATTCTCACACAAGCCCAGTTACTCTTTCTCCTTGTATTGGCATTCATCCTTGGTTTTTTATTCCCCAAAACAACGGCCAAAATGATGAGCCAAGTCAAGAGGCTGTTAATGCTAAATTACCAACCTTGCTTGATATTTCCTCTTATGAAAAGCAAATAAAACAGGTACTAAAAAATTACTCAAATGAAATTATTGCTATCGGTGAATGTGGCATTGATGTATTTAAGGCGAAGAAGAATACCGATAGTGAGCAAGCACTAAATGCTAATTTAGCACTTCAACAAGCATACTTTGAAATGCAGCTTGCTATTGCCAAAGAAAATGATCTGCCTATTATTGTGCATCATTGTCAATCACATCAGCTAATTGTACCACTTTTAAAAAAGTATCAACTCAATAAAGCTGGAGTTATCCATGCATTTTCTGGCAGTTATCAACAAGCCAAAGCTTATGTAGATTTAGGTTTTAAACTAGGGATTGGCGGCACTATCACCTACCCAAGATCGAAGAAAACAATTAATGCGGTAAAGCGTTTACCTCTATCAAGCTTGCTTTTAGAAACCGATGCGCCTGCTATGCCGCCTTTTGGCCAACAAGGCAGAAGTAATACGCCTCTAAATATACTGGCAGTATTTGAAGCCTTAAAGTCTATAAGAGACGAAACAGCAGAAAGTATAGCGTTACAAATAGAAAATAATGTTAACCAATTATTTTTTAATTAATGGGGCAGTATCAGGTATCCTAAAGCCTTGACGACTAAAACGATTTAAACCACGCGTTAATAAAAATCCTACAACACCTGCAATAATAAGTAAGAAACGATACAAGGTTTGCGAGTTTTCACTGTTTTCAGCTAGAGAGCTAGTCAAATATGATTTTTCAATTGCACTTTCTGATGATGAAACAATTATAGTTCCACCACAAATATCAACACCTGCGGTTTTTGAATTAAAAAATCCAAATACAAATATACAAGGGAGAGTTAGATAATGCATCATTTTATTTTTCCAAATCAAGACACTTGGATTTCAAGTGGTTCAAGTAAAATAGACGGAACATCTTTTAAAGACCAAAACTTTGGAAGAGACCAAATACTTGAAGTCAAAAAAGAATTTTTTAATTTATCATTTGACCACCCTACGAGAGCGTTGGTTCAGTTTAGTGGAGATGAATTTACTGAATTATCTAAGTCAGTAGCTGATGGTACAATAGCTTCTGATGCAAAATACTATTTAAGACTTTATGAAGCTGAGGGTAATGCTGAGATGACTGAGGAATACAAATTAGCAGTAAGACCAATATCACAATCTTGGACTGAAGGTACTGGTAAGTTTGGTGATAGACCAAAGAACACAAATGGATGTAGTTGGGAAAATCGTAGTAATCCAATTGGTGGAACAGCAGTGCCTTGGGCTAATGCTGGTGTATCAGTTTATCCTGTCAGTCAATCAGAACAAATATTTTCTAATCAAACTCCTGATGTTAATGTTGAAGTAACGGATATGGTTAATATGTGG
>CAXIBS010000003.1:0-98414 GCA_964022585.1 uncultured Colwellia sp. | reverse complement strand
TAAAAAGTAACTCATAAGATGGATTGTAAACAACTTCTGTAACATCATTAATGCCGTATTGTGACAAATCAATTGAGTTTTCTGGGGCGGTCATAGCGAATTTACTCCTAAATGTATGACGAATTTTAATTGGTGGTTGGGTCTAAAATTTTCGTTGTGCTTATAACCCGACATTCTATGGGATTATGCTCCAAAACGAAAGTAAAATATAACCTAAAGTGAAAGTTTTCGTATAAGCTACAGAAATAGCGAAAATAGGGAAAAGTTTCTTTTAAGTGATTTTATAACGACAATAGCAGTAAGGGCTGAGGAAAAATAGGGCTTAAACACTCTTTTATGTGATAAATATCTAAAAGAGTGTTTTATATAATTAGAAATTAATAAAGTGAAAGTTTGAAACTAATGTTTATCTTTCGAAATGAAACTTTTTAAATCTTCATGAAAAAAATCATAAGTTGTTAAGCAATAATCACAGGTCATCGATATTTTATTCTGCTCTGACAAAATAGATTCAATTTCACTGGGTTCTATTTGGGCAATAGCACCTAAACATTTCGTACGTGAACACCCACATTGATAACTCACTACTTGAGGATCAAATAAACTGACTTTTTCTTGATGATATAAACGATAAAGTAAGGCTTCTGCTTCCAGAGAAAAAATCTCCTCTGCTTTAATCGTGTTTGTTAACTGGGCTATATGCTCAAAGTCACTTTCTTGTTTGGCTAAGTTTTCAATGCCGCCATCACCATCAGGTAGTAATTGTATTAAGCTACCTGCAGCTTGTTGTTTTTCATCATCGCAAAATAACCAAACTTTGGTTGGTATTTGTTCTGATACTTCAAAATAATGTGCAATACATTCTGCCAGTGTTTCTTGCTCTAATGCCACAACGCCTTGGTAAGCTTCACCTTGATCAGGTCGGATAGTAATTACCATAGTACCCTTGCCAATAAGTTCATGTAATGAACTAGCATTTGTGTCAGTCTGTTCAGGTTTCAACTTGGCAATACCACGCATTTGTTGATTGTTATCACCATTAACTGTCATGTATCCAATAGGACCATCACCTTGTAACTGAACAGTTATTTCACCTTCGAACTTTAAGGTGGCACTAAGTAAGCAGGTTGCCGCCATTAATTCACCTAATAGCAAGCGAACAGCAACAGGATAATCATGGTTTTTGACTATGCTTTGATAGCTATCACTCAGTTGTACTAATTCTCCACGTACGTGCATGTCATTAAATAAATAGCGATTAAGTACATCGTTAGCTGTAGTTGTGATGTTGGGGGTATTGGTAATAGGCATTCTGCTTATATCCTTTCTTTAAATTCTCTAAGTTTTCTACGTTGTTTTTTATCAGGTTTAGTGTCGCTTGCTGGACTGAGTAATATACCTTGCTTGCGTGCTAAACTGTTTTTCTCTCTTATTTCAATGCTTTTTTCTGTTTCTTCATATAGAGTGTGTGCAAAAGTAGCGTCACGCCTTTTGTCAGCTAGTGCAATTACTGTTACTTCTTTCTCATCAAACCCTTGACGAATTCTTATAGAGTCTCCTATTACAACGGCTTTTCCCGATTTAGTTCTTTGACCGTTATAGAACACTTTGCCGCCATCGATCATTTGCTTAGCAATTGTACGAGTTTTAAAAAATCGTGCAGCCCATAGCCACTTATCTAGCCGAATTGAACTATTTTCATTTGTTGTTGCCATAGATGCCATAAGAAAATATTTTGTAAGTAAAGTAAATTAAAAATGCAGAGATAATTTCTGATGAAAATAACATATTTTAGAGTGTAGTTCGCTGATTATATTAATGTGAATGTAAATTATAATTAATATTTATCTGCTTTACTTGTTGCGAAGCTAATGCTCACGTATTATCAAACAATTAGAATTTCGAAAGTAGCAAATATTCAGTGTCGTATTTGTTGTTTTTTTAAGTATTTACAAACCTTAAAGCAAAGATCTGAATAAATGGATATTACCGATAATTTAACATCAATTACCTCTATTTGGGCTAAACTACCGCAACAAAAAATAGCGCAAGCTATTAGCTTTTTACTATTAGTTTATATTGCTTTTTTAGCTGCAAAAATTACATGGTTGTTAGTACCGCAAGCACCAATGTATGCAGATTCAATAATAACAGGTGTAAAACAAACACGATCGCCTGAACAAAACTTTAATTTATCCTCATTGCAAAAGCTAAATTTATTTGGTCGTTATAATGAAAATGAACAAATTAAAGAAGTGGCTCAAGAAATTACTGATGCACCTGTCACTCGATTACAACTTACCTTAGCGGGCTTGGTTGCAAGTGATAAACCAGAAGGTGCGGCAGCAATTATTGAATACAAAGGTAAGCAAGAAACTTATGGCATTGGCGAGCTGATTAAAGGAACTCGTGCAAGTCTTGAAGAAGTACTTACAGACCGAGTAATCATTAAACAATCAGGGCGTTTAGAAACGTTAATGCTTGATGGAGCTGACTACAACCAACCTGCTCAAAATGTTGCCAATAAAAAAGCAAAACTGGATGCAATAAAAAAGCGCAGTTCAGCAAATGTTGTCGATCAACGCTCAAATAAAGAATTATCAATCAATGCGAAAAAATTAAGAAATGATTTGGCAAAAGATCCAGGTAAAATTACTGATTATTTGCGTATTTCTCCTGCGAGAATAAAAGGAAAAATAGTAGGGTACCGATTATCTCCCGGTAAAAATCCAGACTTCTTCAAATTATCAGGCTTAAAGTCAGGTGATATTGCAGTACAAATGAACGGAAATGATTTGCTCATTCCTCTAGAGGCAGCACAAGCCTTGTCAGCATTAAAAACAGAACGCGATATTTCATTATTGATTGAACGTAGAAAAGAGTTAATAGAAATACTTTTTAGTATCGATTAAACGTAACACTAATTATTTATAAGATTAATTATAAGACAGAAGTCATAAGGAATTTTTCATGGGCGCAACCTTAAACGTATTTGTGATTAAGCAATTGGCTCACAAGTTTAAGCAACTTAAGCAATTTTGCGTAGTTTTGATAACAGCAATAACCTTTAGTGGTATTTTTGCTGTTGGTCAAGCAAGTGCAAATCAATATTCACCGAGTTTTAAGAATACGGATATTGTTGAGTTTGTAACCATTGTAGGTAAAAACCTTAAAAAAACCATGATTGTTGACCCAAATGTTCGGGGCAAAGTGAATGTTCGTAGTTATGACGTTCTGACAGAAGAACAGTATTACCAGTTTTTTTTGAATGTATTGGAAGTTTATGGTTTTGCCGCCGTGAAAATGGACAATAACATTGTAAAAATTATTAGAAATAAAGATGCTAAAACTGCTTCAATTCCTGTGGTTGGTGGCAATAGCGGTATTAAGGGTGATGAAATGGTTACCCGTATTGTTGAAGTAAAAAACGTTACTGTACGTGAACTTGTTCCATTACTTCGTCAGTTATCAGATCAAGCTGGTGGTGGTAATGTCACTAACTATGATCCAGCCAATGTTATTATGCTTACGGGTGCTGCTGCAACAGTAAACCGCTTAGTTAAAATAATTGAAAGAGTGGACAGAGCAGGGGATCAAGATGTTGAAATTATCAAGTTAAATTATGCCTCGGCTAGTGAAATGGTTCGTATTATTGAAACTATGAACAAACCTACCAGTGGTAAAGCTGGGCAGCCAACCTTTTTAATTCCAAAAATTGTTGCAGATGATCGTAGTAACAGCGTCATTATTAGTGGCGAAATTCAAGCGCGTGAACGTGTGACTCGTTTAGTTAAACGTTTAGACAGCGAATTAGAAAGTAATGGCAATACACGCGTTTATTACCTTAAGTATTCTAAAGCGGAAGACTTAGTAAAAGTACTTAAAGGTGTTAGTGACTCTATTGTTGCAGAAAAGAAAACAACAAAAGTTAAAGCATCAAGTAAGCGTGATATTAGTATTGAAGCGCATGAATCAACCAATGCGCTAGTTATCACAGCACAGCCTGATATGTTACGTTCACTTGAAGCGGTAATTCGTCAACTAGATGTCAGACGCGCACAAGTTATGATTGAAGCTATTATTGTTGAAGTTTATGAGACAGACGGTGTTAGTTTAGGTGTGCAACTCGGTAATGAAAACTTTGGCTTTACTCAATTTACTAATGGCCCTGCGACGATATCTTCGGTTGCTGCCGGTGTAGAGGCAGCAAAAACCACACCGGGTGATACAGTGCCGGCTACATATTCTGCTGAAACGGGAGCGTTATTAACAGATGAATATACACTGAATGATGTAGAAGGAGATTATACCTTATTAGCATCCGCACTTGGCTCAGCTTCAGGGATTGTTACAGGTGTAGTTTCAGGTGATTGGGCTGCAATTATTCAAGCAGTGAGTAACGACACAAACTCAAACATTTTAGCTACGCCAAGTATCACTACGTTAGATAACGAAGAGGCTTATTTTATTGTTGGTCAAGAAGTACCTATTCTTACTGGGTCAACGAGTAGTAGCAATAACACTAACCCTTTTCAAACAGTAGAACGTCAAGAAGTGGGTATTAAATTACGTGTTACTCCTCAAGTAAACGAAGGTTCTGCGGTGCAGCTTATTATTGAACAAGAAACATCTTCAGTAAGTGGTAACACAGGTGTAGATATTGCTATCAATAAAAGAGAAATATCTACCACGGTTATGGCTGAAAGCGGTGGCACGGTAGTATTAGGCGGCTTAATTGATGAAGATATACAAGAGAGCGTGCAAAAAGTGCCGCTATTAGGTGATATTCCTGTTATTGGTCACTTATTTAAATCAACAAGTAATAGCATGCGTAAGCGTAATTTAATGGTGTTTTTACGCGCTACCATTATACGTGATGCAAGTTTAATGAGTGAAATTAGCGAAGGAAAATACAACTATATTCGTGCTGATCAAATTCGTAAGCAAGAAGAAGGTTTGTCTTTAATGAGTGATGAGCATTTACCTATATTACCAGAATGGAATGATGATTTAGCATTGCCGCCTACTTTTAGTGAGTATCAAGACAAGCTGAAACAAGAAAAAGAATTAACAAGACAACATGACTTACTTAAAGAGAATATAGAATAATGTCTGAAGACTTTATTCAAGCACCAAAAGTGGCAACGGAGCCACACAGCGATCAACCTGTTGAGTCTAACGGCATTGAAGCTAATGCTGCTTCTTGGCGGCTACCTTTTGCGTTTGCAAAACGTTTCAGTGTTTTAGTTAGCAAAAGTGAAACTGGGTATGTTTTACATTGTTTAGCTGATATCAGTTTAGATACTATTATTGAAATTAGACGAATTATTAAAGCGCCATTTAGCTTTGATATTCAAGATATAGCGTCTTTTGAATTATTGCTGACAGAAGCTTACCAACGAGACTCCTCTGAAGCACAGCAAATGATGGAAGATATTGGTAATGAAGTTAATTTATACTCTCTTGCTGATGAAATAACAGAAAGTGAAGATTTATTAGAAAACGAAGATGACGCACCCATCATCAAGCTTATTAACGCCATGCTTAGTGAAGCGATTAAAGAAAGCGCAAGTGATATTCATATAGAAACGTTTGAGAGTGCTTTGCAAATTCGTTTCCGTGTTGATGGCATTTTACGTGAAGTATTAAAGCCAAATAGAAAACTCGCTTCGTTATTAGTATCACGTATAAAAGTTATGGCGAAGTTGGATATTGCTGAAAAGCGTATTCCACAAGATGGCCGAATTTCTCTTCGCATTGGCGGTAGAGCAGTTGATGTTCGTGTATCAACTATGCCAACAGGTCATGGTGAGCGAGTTGTTTTACGTTTACTTGATAAAAATGCAGCAAGATTAAACCTTGAAGATTTAGGCATGACAGATAAGAATCGTGCTAGTTTTTCAACGTTAATTGAAAAGCCACACGGTATTATTTTGGTTACCGGCCCAACAGGCTCAGGTAAAAGCACAACCTTATATGCAGGCTTAACCCAAATAGATGAAAAAGAACGTAATATCCTCACCGTTGAAGATCCTATCGAGTTTGCCATCGACGGTATTGGACAAACTCAGGTTAATACAAAAGTAGATATGACTTTTGCACGTGGGTTACGGGCCATTTTACGACAAGATCCAGATGTTGTAATGATTGGTGAAATTCGTGACTTAGAAACCGCACAAATTGGCGTTCAAGCAAGTTTAACAGGGCATTTAGTTTTATCTACGTTACATACTAATACGGCAGCAGGTGCCATTACCCGTATGGAAGATATGGGCGTAGAACCTTTCTTGTTATCTTCAAGTTTATTAGGTGTGTTAGCACAAAGGTTAGTTCGTACACTTTGCCCACATTGTCGGATGAGTCACTTACCTGACGAAGAAGAGCGAGCCTTACTTGGCTTGCCAGAAAATAATAGTAAGAAAATATACCAAGCGGTTGGCTGTGTTGACTGTAACTTTAAAGGTTACCGTGGCAGAACAGGTATACATGAATTATTAATTGTAGATGACTCTATCCGTGAAATAATTCATAACGGCCATGGCGAACAGGCAATTGAAAAATATATTCGTCAGCATACTGCTTCAATACGTCGTGATGGCTTTGATAAAGTTATGTTGGGTATAACAACATTGGAAGAAGTCTTACGTGTAACGCGAGAAGATTAATGGCAGCATTTGATTACCAAGCGGTAGATAGTCGAGGAAAAACTAAAAAAGGTGTTATCGAAGGTGATACACCAAGACAAGCTCGCGCCTTACTCAGAGAACAAGGCTTAATGCCAACAGAAGTACTGCCAACATTAGCTAGTCAAAAGAATAAATCAGGAAAAACGAGTAATCGAGGTAAAAAAGGAAAAGTATCTGCTGCAGAACTGGCATTAATCACACGTCAATTAGCTACTTTAGTTGAATCTGGTTTGCCCCTTGAAGAAGCCTTAGTGGCTATTGCTGAACAAGGTGAAAAGAATACCATTAAAAGTATGATTATGGGGGTTCGTACTAAAGTTACAGAAGGCTATGGTTTAGCTGAAAGTATGGCCGAGTATCCCAAAATTTTTAATCGACTATATCGAGCCATGGTTGCTGCCGGTGAAAAATCAGGGCATCTAGATAAAGTCTTAAATCGTTTAGCTGATTATACCGAGCAACGTGAGCAAATGCGCTCACAAATAATTCAAGCGTTAGTTTACCCTGTCATTATGACAGTCGTTGCCATTGGTGTTGTTGCTATTTTATTAACGAAAGTTGTACCGCAAATTGTTGGGCAATTTGAGCATATGGGGGCAACATTACCCAATTCTACTAAATTGCTTATTGCTAGCAGCGATTTTTTACAAGCATATGGCTTTTATTTGCTGATATTTATTACCGTCGTTATGTTTTTGGTTTCACAATTATTAAAAAAGCCAAAATTTCAGATGGCTTATCATCAACGTGTCATAGGGCTCCCTGGTATTGGCAAAGTGGCTAAGGGACTTAATACTGCTCGCTTTGCTCGTACGTTAAGTATATTGTCAGCAAGTGCTGTTCCTTTGCTAGAAAGTATGAAAATCTCAGGTGAAGTGCTTGATAACTTATACATTAAGCAGCAGGTAAAATTGGCTGCTGATAAAGTTAGAGAAGGTACCAGTTTGCGTTTATCATTGGAGCAAACCAAGTTATTTCCTCCTATGATGCTACATATGATTGCTAGCGGTGAAAAAAGTGGTCAGCTTGAACAAATGTTAGGCCGTGCTGCAGACAATCAAGATAAAGAATTTGAAGCACTGATGAATATATCATTGAAAGCCTTTGAACCTGCCCTCATGGTGGTTATGGCTGGAGTGGTATTATTTATAGTGATGGCAATATTAGAGCCAATATTAAAGTTGAATACTTTTGTTGGTGGTTAATTTTTAAGTTGTTGTAAAGTGATAAATTTCGCTCACTTTAACCACAAGCAATACAATATAAATAAGTTTACGTTACTAGGAAATTAGGAAAAATAAATGAATAAACAAAAAGTAAAAGGTTTTACGTTATTAGAAGTAATGGTGGTAATTGTCATTATTGGCATGATGCTTAGTGTAGTAGTACCTAACTTAATTGGCAGTCAAGATACCGCTAAACTACAAAAAGCAGTACAAGATGTAACAGCTTTAGAAAACTCTTTAAGTATGTACAAATTAGATAACTATGATTATCCAAGTACTGAACAGGGTTTGGAAGCACTAACTGATCAAACTGATATAGAGCCAATTCCACGTCGCTTTCCTGATGGTGGTTATGTAAAACGTTTACCTAAAGATCCTTGGGGTAATGAGTACATCTTATTAAATCCAGGAGAGCAAGGGAAAATGGATGTGTTCTCATCAGGGCCTGATGGTGAAGCAGGAAATGAAGATGATATTGGTAATTGGAATTTAGGCGACTACCAATAATTTTGCCTAAAAATGCTTACTCGGCGTTGCGAAATACTCGTTTAGCAGACTAAATGTGGCATTTAGCGCCTTGAGTAAGCGCTTTTTAGACTGAAATTTTATGCCTTGTTTTTGGTTAAGATAATAGAAAGCTAAAAGATCAGATATGAAAAACCACTACACATCACTATCAAAGCAAGCAACAAAAACTAAAGGCTTTACCTTGCTTGAAGTGTTAGTGGTTATTGCTCTTATAGGACTAATTATTTCGAGTGTGCAGTTTAATTTTTCAGGAAAACGCCCGGAAGATACATTAAAAACAGTAAGCTATAAATTCTCAACACTATTTGAAAACGCAGCAAATTATGGTTTATTAAATAATATTGAACTTGGTCTTTATATTGGTAAAAACAGTTATCGTTTTTTAGGGTACGACGGCACAAAGTGGAGTGAAATATCAGAGCAAAATTGGCTAACCACTCAAAAGCTACCTAAAGGGGTAACGCTAACGCTAACCTTAGATGATTTACCTATAGAAGAGCCATTACTCTTTGATTCATCTGTATTCACCAAACAAAATGAAGAGTTTCTGTCTTATGAATCAGCTGAGCAAGAGAAAGATTCAAAAGGGAAGAAACAATTACTACCACAGGTTTACATCCTTTCTGGCGGAGATATCACCCCTTTTAGTCTAACATTTCATTTTACTGATGAAGCTTCATTATACGATGACTTGTCTGAACTAGCTTATCGAGTGACTGCTCTTTATAGCATACCACTGAAAATAGAAGGCCCAGTATTAAATGATTAACTTTACGAAGGTCAAAAAACATCTTGGCTTCACGTTAATTGAAGTGATGTTAGCAATGGCTGTTTTTTCTATTGCAGGCATAGCATTACTGAGTACTGCGACTAATAACACACAAAACATTGGTTATTTAGAAAAAAAAATGTTTGCCAACTGGGTTGCTGCAAATCAGCTGGTGACAACACATTTAGAAGGAAAGTGGCCACCAAAGAACAATTCAAAGGGGAAAGTTGAGTTAGCTGGCCAAGCGTGGTTTTGGCAACAAAAAGTGTTAAAAACCACAGAAAAAAATATGCGCTCTATTGTCATGGAGGTTCGCTTAAAAGAAGACGATGAACTGGCTATTGGTAGTATAAGTACTTATGTCTCTAAGGATGAACATTGATGCCAAGCTATCATCATAAGGGCTTTACTTTATTAGAAGTATTAATTGCGATCGCTATTTTTTCTATTATCAGTTTATCTAGTTTTACTATTTTTGATACGGTTATTAAAAGTGATGAAACATCTGAACAACTAAGTAAACGACATAATGAGCTTCAGCGTGCTTTTGTCATAATAGAAAGGGATCTTGTTCAAATTGCTCAGCGTAGTATTCGTATAAATGGAGAGTCTCCTCTAAATGGCTTTTTACAAACATCAGGAGATGATTTTTCATCTAATGAACAAGCACTTGCCTTTGTTCGCCAAGGTTGGACAAACCCCAGTTTATTATTACCACGAAGTGATGTACAGGCTGTAGCGTATAAGTTGGTTGATGAAACATTAGAAAGATTACATTTTAATTTTGTTGATGCCGTGGTGGGAACAGAACCTAAAGTACAGCCATTGATCGGTAAAGTGTCTACATTATCATTTGAATATTATAACGGTGAAGAATGGCTTAAATCGTGGGCAAAAGAGTACTTACCTTTAGCCATAGCGATAGAAATTGACACTAAAGATTATGGTGTTATTCGTCGTCAATTCTTAATTGCAGGCAGCAAAATTGAAAATAAAGAAGGCTTAGGTGTAAATCCATGAGCTTATTATTTACAAAAAAACATAAGCAACGAGGCGTAGCATTAATTACCGTGATGCTTATTGTGGCATTGTGTGCTGTTATTGCCACTCAAATGTCAGCTCGAATGCAGATGCAAGTACAACGTAGTGCAAATATGACGTTTAATCAGCAAGCATTTTGGTATGCTATGGCTGCAGAAGAATTAACTAAAAGAGTATTAATTACCGCACTCGAAGAAGATGCAGAAGTTACGCACCTAGGGCAAATTTGGGCAAAGGGAGAAACTACTTACCCTGTTGAACAAGGTGAAATTACAGGTGAGATAACTGATCTGCAAAGTTGTTTAAATTTAAATGCACTAAGAAAACCGCCGGATAGCAGCACAACTGCAAGTAGTAAAGAGCTGCCAGCAAGGGTTGCATTAGAAACCTTATTAATTAACCTCCAAATGGATGGTGTAAGTCAATTTGAAGCCGAATCAATGGTTGAATCATTAACCGATTGGTTAGATGAAAATGATGAACTTACTGGCTCAGGTGGAGCTGAAGACAATGATTATGCATCACGAGAGTTTCCGTATTTAGCTGCAAATAATTTTCTAACGAGTGTTAATGAGTTAAGAGTAATTGCAAACTTTACTCCAGCTATTATTAATGAGATAGCACCTTATGTCTGCATCATTCCTTTTAGTGAGCAGCATAAGATAAATATTAATACCATAGATGCACAGCAGCCTGAATTATTACAAGCTTTACTTGATTCAACGGCAGAAGAAGCAGAGCAAGTATTAGGTGCTCGAGGTGAAGAAGGCTTTGACACAATTGATGACTTTTATAACCTACCCGAAATAATTAAATTAAAACTAAGTGACAGCATTAAAGAACAGTTTGTAGTTGATAGTGAATACTTTACACTGAAAGCTAGCACCAGCTTTAATAATAGCTTTTTTGCTATGAAATCAGTTATGCAAGTAACGAATAATAAATATATTGATGTGATCAGCCGCACCATAGGACGCAATTAATGGCCGAAATTTTATATATACGCTTAGGCAGCCAAGCTAAAGAGGAAATATCTTGGCTAGTTTTTAGCTCTACAGAGCAAGAAATTATAGCCAGTGGTGTATTAACAAACGCCGAAAAATTACATGAGCTTACAGCTAAAGCTGAACAACGTTTAGTTAAGGTATTTGTGCCAGGTAGTGATGTTTTATTAAAACGTATTTCAGTACCAACTAAATCTCAACGCTCCATGCGTGCAGCCGTTCCGTACATGCTAGAAGATGACTTGGCACAAGATGTAGATGAGTTGTTTTTTGCTTATGCTGATATGATCAATGAGAAGAATGAGAACCATTGTTTAGTTGCTATTGTTGAAAGAGCGCAAATGCAAATGTGGTTAACATGGTTGTTAAATGCAAATATTAAAATAAAGACTCTTCAATCTGAAGTACTTGCCATGCCTTATACAAAAGGGCAATGGAGTGCAATCGCTTTAACTTCTGCAACGAATACAGCGAGTGATAAAGTTAGCCAAATTGTGTTGCGTCAAGGTGAGTGGGAGGGAAGCACTTTTGATGTAGACGCATGGAAATTTGCATTAGAACATATTGTTTCAACCTCGTTACCTTTAGCTGACTCTGATGAGAAAAAACAAGTTACGCTTAATGCTTACTCAGAGTTGCCTAATTTAATTGCCTGCACTAGTTGTGTAACCGTGGTGAAAAAAGCAGAAGAATTACCGTTAGCTTTATTGGCACAAAATAGTCATCACAACTCCTTTAATTTACTTCAAGATGATTTTAAAGTTAAAGATCAACGTTCTATTGGACTTACTAAATGGTTATGGGCAGCAGGAATAGCCGTTTGTGCATTATTATTAAATGTAGGTTACAAAAGTGCTCAACTATGGCAACTATCAGCACAGCAAGAACAAATAGAAGACGAAATTATTGCACGCTACAAGAAGTCTTTTCCAGCGACTAAAAGAGTGCGTATTGGCACAATAAAGTCACAATTAAATAAAAAAATTGCCCAGCTAGGCGGCGCTAATGATAGTAGCGGATTTCTATCGATGTTAACGACTGTTCAACCGGCTTTTGCAAAAGTGCCTGCTTTGAAACCTCAATCCTTAAAGTTTGATGGCAAAAGACAAGAGTTACGTCTACAAGCGACTGCTAATGATTATCAACACTTCGAACAGTTTAAAGCCGAACTAAATCGTGCCAACTTAACGGTAAAGCAAGGAACACAGAAAAACCAAGGTAAACAAGTTACTAGCTCGTTCAGTATAAGTCGTCAGCAAAATAGTAAAAGTAAGGGGCGTTCATAATGGACTTATCTTCAATAAAAGCTTGGTGGCAAGGGCTTAATATACGCGAGCAGTGGCTAGTTTCAATTATGGCAACGTTTATTTCTGTATTTCTACTGTATAGTTTTGTTTGGCAACCTTTAAATGAAAACCTGATAAAAGCTGAGCAAAAAGTTGCAAGTAGAAAGGCACTATTAACTTGGGTAACAGATAATACGGCGCGATATAAAAATGTTAAATCAAGTAGCGGCGGTAAAAAAAGTAGTGGCAGCTTGTCTAGTATTATCAACCGTTCTGCAAATAAGCAACAATTAACCATTACCCGAATGCAGGCACAAGGAGAAAGTGTTCAGGTATGGCTTGATAGCGCTCCTTTTACAACATTATTATTTTGGTTTGAACACATGGCCAATAATGAAGGCTTGCAAGTGCAGGCAATTGATTTAGCAGAAGGTAATAAGCAAGGCGAAGTACGTGTTCGTCGTTTACAGTTAGCTCGCAAATAGTCTTTTTGTAGAGCTTTATTGTTTAAATTTACGCTATAAATTATTTATAATTGAGAATATAAATGAAAAAAAAGTTTGCCATTGCTGTTGGCTTTTTAATGACCTATCTTGGTTTTTTAGTGGCTACCCTGCCTGCGACAGTAGTTTTTAATCAAGTTACTTTACCTAACAATATATCACTGTCTGGTGTTACAGGTAGTGTATGGCATAGCAAAATTGCTCAAGTAGCAATTGACAAAGTGGTGGTTAATCAAGTGCGGGCTAAATTAAGCTTCTGGTCACTATTTACATTAGCTCCGTCATTATCTATTGAGTTTGGGGATTCTTTCTTAGCCGGCCCAGAAGGTAAATTAGACATAACTATCTCTCAAAAAGAGGTAGAAGTAGCTAACCTAAATATATTAGTGAAAGCGAATGAAGTTGCCCAGCAATTAACCTTACCTTTACCCGTAACGGCAAAAGGGGATGTAGAATTAACTCTATCTCATGCTGCAATAAATTTAAGCGATCAAAATAAATGTATTGCAGCCAATGGTATGATTACGTGGTCTAAAGCGGGAGTTATAGCATTAGAAAAAGATATTAAACTAGATAAGCTTGATGGAGAAATATCCTGTGAAGAGGGCGTTTTAGCCTTGTTATTATCACCAGACAATAACTTAGGTTTAACTTTTAGCACTTATGTGCGAAATGGTCGAATTTCAGGAAATGGTTTCTTAAAACCTGAAGCTAACTTTCCACCTGAGCTGAACAATGCATTGCCATTTTTAGGGCAAAAAGATAACCAAGGGCGTTATAGGTTATCTTTTTAACTTAGGCTCTATAAAGTTTACTAATTTACTTTATTGGGTTGGCTAAAATATCTTTTGTTAACTGGCGAAAATCTGAAATAGAAGTAAAGTCCGGAATGTCATTTGCTGGTTTTTTACTATCAGGATTTTCAACAGCTAAAATATGCTTGATACCGTATTTTTGTGCTGATTTTAATACAGGTAAACTATCATCTACAAACAAAGTTTTATTGATATCAAAACCTTGTTTAGCTTGTAATTTTTGCCATAGCTCTTGTGATTCTTTCACCGCACCAAATTCATGGGTTGAATAAAGCACGTCAAAGTACTTATCTAATTGGGTACGTTCAATTTTTAATGATAATGCATCAGGGTGAGCGTTAGTTACTAGAATAACTTCACGACCACTTTGTTTTAATGTTGTTAAAAACTCATCGGCATCTTCGCGTAGTTGAATTAAATGTTGAACTTCACGCTTCATTAATGGAATTGACATTTGTGTGAACTCAGTCCAATAATCTAAGCAATACCACTCAAGAGTTCCTGTAAGCTCGTGATAACGTTTTACAAGTCTCTTTTTTGCTTCTTCTATGCTAATACCATGTTTCTCGCTATAACGGACAGGAAAATGCTCCAACCAAAAGTGAGTATCAAAGTGTAAATCTAGTATTGTTCCGTCCATATCGAGTAAAACAGTAGAAATTTCTGACCAATTGAGCATTTAGAGGTTCCATAATTGATGTTTATCGTGTCATTATAACTATAATCAATTGAATTAATAATTAATCTTGAAAGCTTATGGCAGGGAAAAACCAATTACCCAAAATCAATGCTCAACAACAAGTGGCTAAAAGTGGCTTGTTTACAATTGAGCAACTAGATTTAACTTTTAGTAATGGCGAGCAGCGCCAATATGAGCGAATGCTTGGCTCAGGAAGTGGTGCTGTGATGATAGTGCCAATGCTTGATAACGAAACTTTTTTGTTGGTTCGAGAGTATTGTGCAGGCACACACAGTTATGAGCTTGGTTTTCCAAAAGGTTTAATTGATCCCGGTGAAAGCCCAGCGCAAGCAGCCAATAGAGAATTAAAAGAAGAAATTTCATATGGCAGTGATACGCTTATACCTCTTTCTCAGGTGATGATGGCGCCTGCTTTTTTTAATGCCAAGATGGATATATTTATTGCCAGAGACTTATATTCAGCTGAATTAGAAGGGGATGAACCTGAGCCACTTGAAGTGATACCTTGGGCAGTTAAAGATTATAAAAAATTATTACAACAGCATGATTTTACAGAAGCACGCAGTATCGCTGCATTAATGTTGATGATGGATCATCTTTTCCCACCAAAACTAGGATAAAGCATGAGTGATGAAAGATTATTAAATATTGCCCTTGATAGTGCTAAAAAAGCAGGTGTTGAGGTGATGAAATACTATCGTGATAAAAGCTTCACTGCAGAACTTAAAGAAGATGAAAGCCCAGTTACGAGTGCAGATCTTGCTGCCAATGATGTTTTAATGGATCAACTTAGAACATTAACACCTGATATCCCTATTATTTCCGAAGAAGTGGGTGCGCTTCCTTTAGCAAAACGTCAGAACTGGTCTAAGTATTGGCTTCTTGATCCTATCGATGGCACGGGTGAATTTATCATTGGTAGTGGTGATTTTGCAGTGAATATTGCATTGATTGAAAATGGCTGGCCTAGCATAGGGGTTATTCATGCGCCTGATCATCATTTAACTTATTATGCACAAACAGGTTTAGGTGCTTTTAAAGAGTGTAGTGTTCCTGGTCTCACACAGCAAAAAATAAGTCAGTCGAGTCACCAAATTCATGTGGCAGACTATGAAGAAAAACGTCGTATTAAAGTAGCCATAAGTAGAAGGCAGCAGCTTAATTTAATGGGGCAGTATTTGAGTGAAGATTACGACTACGATTATATTGCATTAGGAAGTTGTTCACTTAAAAATTGTTTGATTGCAGAAGGTGGCGCAGACTGTTATTTACGTGTTGGTGTTACTGGTGAATGGGACACAGGGGCAAGCCAATGTATATTGGAGCAGGCCGGTGGTAACATTATTGATAGTGAATTTAACCCATTAAGCTATAACAAAAGAGAAAGTTTGTTAAACCCCGATTTTCTTAGCTTAGGAAATAAAAATATTCAATGGCAGGATGTAATTAAACCTCACAGAAAAGTTTACTAATTCTGCTCTGTATTGTCGTTATTAAATTGCTCTCGCGGTAAGATATTTATGCTTTCATGAAGCTCTGAGTATACAATTACTGCGCTACCTTGTTGCAATTGTACTTTTACCTGTGCAATCTTCTCTTCTTTACTTGCGTCTATCTCTCCGTAATCAGTGCCTTCTCGTAAAATAAAATCTTCGATGATGGCGATTAATGTATCTTCGTTTATTTGTTCTAGCGGAATGATCATTGATAACTTCTTTTTATTTAATGCTTGTTGTAAAAATATTCTTCTCTATTTATTGGTAAAACAATAAACAGCTGTTATGACACTTGGTAATTTATTACATAATCAGAAATGCTTTTTATAATCAAAAGGTTGAATAATTTAGAAATAGTTACTCATGAAAGCTCTATTAATCAACTTAGACGTTTACTTCTGATAGTAATAAATCTACTGATAGGATTGTAAGGTGGATTGTCTGATTAGGCTATCTAACAGGAGGTATTAAAATATTAAGGGAATTCCGCGGCGGTCACTATTGTGATTTAGCGAGTACAGAAATATCACCTTTTGCTACACTATGAAATCGTCATTATTAATAACGTTAGTTTTAGTATAGCAAAGGCAATCAAATTGATTAAAAATAATTAGTTTAGCTTATTATTTTTTGTCTTCATTAATGTTTTTCATAAAATAGTAAACATAGTATGCACAAATACCTAGCATAATAACCATGCCGCCAAAGGCAAACATTACTACGGGATCACTAGTTAACATTTTCATTAAGTCCATGAGAGGCTCCTTGTGTTTCTTTAATGTTTATATTATAAGAAACTAATAGAAGCCATTACGTGATTTAGATCAATATAATTCTCTTTTCTTAGCCATTTCGGCTTTTAATTTTAGCTGTTCTGTGATCTTTCTATAAAGTTGATTAGCTTTTTCAATAGCACTTTCTTTTTTTACTTTTGACAGTAATCGCTCATCAAATAGTCGGCTTTTATCTGCTGGGGGATAACTGTTCCAAGAGGCGATGGTATTCCAAACTAATGACATTTCCACACTTTTTTCAATGCCTTTTCCCTCACTATATAAAAGTGCTAGGTTGTATTGTGCGAGAGCGTAATTTTGATTAGCTGCTTGTTGGTACCAGCGAGAAGCTTTAAAGTAATCCTGTTTAGTACCTGTGCCATTGGCAAACATAACAGCTAAATTAAATTGGGCACTTGCTAGGCCCTTTTTAGCCGCTTTGTATGTTAACTGGTAAGCTTTTCTAAGGTTTTGGGGTACTAATTTACCTTCACTGTAAATTAATGCTAATTCGAACTGAGCATCAGAATAATTTTGTGCAGCGGCTAACTCAAACAATTTTAGTGCTTTCATTCCATCTTTAGGAACACCATATCCATGCTGGTACATAGTTGCCATTTGATATTGAGCAGGTGCATAACCTTCTAATACTAAAGGGTGAAACTGCTCTAAAGCAGCATGAAACTCACCACGATTTAACTCATAAATACCTTGCTCTAGTTCATTGCCTTTACTTAGCGTAGAAAAAAAGCAGAGAAATAAAAAAAGTAATGGGATTATTTTAGTTAGCATGATGCGCTCTTTTAGTTTAATGAAACCAATATTGATTCATAAATGTATTAAATACAGTGTAGCTTAAAACGCCAATTTATGGCGTTTGGATTTCTTCAATTTGTTCAGCTAACTCTAACCACAACATTTCATTTTCTTCTATATCACCCTTTAAACTTGCTTGTAATTTTAACTGTACCGTTAGTTCACTCTTACGTTCTGCTTGGTAAATATCACTATCGCTAAGTAAAGCTTCAACTTTGGCTAATTCATTTTGCCATTGGCTGATTTTCTTCTCGAGTTTGTCAGCTTCTTTGCGTAAAGGGGCTGATTTTTTACGTAATTCGGCTTGTTGTTGGCGTAGTTGCTTTTTATCTATGCCTTTATCAACAGCAATTTTATTGCTACTAACAGATTGCTTTTTATCATTATTTAGCCACTGCTGGTAATCATCAATATCGCCACTAAAATCGCTTACTTGCCCATTGGCAACTAAGTAGAATTCATCAACGCATGACTCTAATAAAAACCTATCATGAGCAATTAAGATAATTGCACCGCCAAAATCTTGCAATGCCATCACTAAGGCTTGGCGCATTTCTAGATCTAAATGGTTAGTTGGCTCATCTAGCAGTAATAATTGAGGTTTTTCTAACACAATAAGCGCTAACACTAGACGTGCTTTCTCACCGCCCGACATCGTTGTAACTGACTCTAATGCTTGATCGCCACTAAAGCCAAACTTACCTAAAAAGCTTCGTGCTTGTGGTTCACCTAGAGATGGCTTAGCACGGATAATATGATCAACAGGACTTGAACCACTATGCAGTTGTTCTAGTTGGTGTTGTGAGAAGTAGCCTATTTTTAGTTCTTGGGCACAATAGCGCTCACCATTTAATAGTGCTATTTCACCAGCTAAAGATTTTATTAGTGTTGATTTACCCGCACCGTTTCTCCCTAATAAGCCAATTCGACTACCAGGCACTAAGGTTAAACCAACCTCATTTAGGATAATGGTTTCAGCGTTATAGCCACATTGACTTTCTGTTAGTGATAATAATGGGTATGGCAGGCTTTCTGGTTCTTCAAAGCTAAACGTAAACTGGCTATCAACATGAGAGGGTGCTAAATCAGGCAGTTTCTCTAAGCGTTTTAAACGACTTTGTGCTTGTTTAGCTTTACTTGCTTTTGCTCTAAATCGGTCGACAAAGGCGGTTAAATGGGCAGCTTCTTTTTGTTGTTTTTGATACTGTGCATCTTGCTGTGCTAAATGCTCACGTCGTTGTCGCTCAAAGGCGGTGTAGTTGCCGCTATAAAGTTTAGCGCGTTTATGTTCTATATGGAGAATTTGACCAATAACGGTATCAAGAAAATCTCTGTCATGTGAAATAAGTACTAACGTACCCGTAAAGCGTTTTAACCAGCGCTGTAGCCAAATAACGGCATCTAAATCTAAATGGTTAGTTGGTTCATCTAGGAGTAATAAATCAGCTCGACTGATTAATGCTTGCGCCAAATTTAAGCGCATGCGCCAACCACCAGAAAAGTCTTTTACAGGGTTAACGAGTTGCTCTTGTAAAAAACCTAAGCCATGCAGTAATTCACCAGCACGAGCTGGCAAACTATAACCATTAATGGTATCTATTTTATTGATTAGAGTAGCTTCTAAATTACCGTCTTCTTTTATTCTGGCTTGTTCTAATTGCTGCTCTAATTGACGAAACTCTTTATCGCCATCCATAACATAATCAAGGGCAGATTGTTCAAGTGACGGTGTTTCTTGCTTAACCGTAGCTATCGCCCAGCTGCTTGGCATGCTTAAGTTGCCAGCATCAGGTGACAACTCGCCTAAGAAAGCTGCAAAAAGCGATGATTTACCACAACCGTTACTGCCCACTAAACCTACTTTATGATTGGGATGTATAGTAAAACTTGACGCCGTAATAAGGTTTTTAGCGCCTCTATCTAAATTTAAATCGGTTGCAGTGATCAAGAAATTGTCCTAAAAATAATGTAATTCGAGACTATTGTCGCTTTTCCTTAGGGGATAGTTCAAGGTAAAATAGTTTAAATTGTATTTATTTTCCTTTTTGAGAACGTTGCTGTGAATAATAAGACTAAAAGAAGATTTATCGCTGGTGCTGTATGTCCTAAATGTAAGGCGCAAGACACAATGGCGTTAACCAAAGAAGATGAAGTGGAAAAAGTAACGTGTGTTGCTTGTGGTGAGCAAATGACACAAAGTGAACCGCAGGTTGAAGAAGTTGTTCGTCAACATGAGCAGGTTATTGGGGTATTTAAACCTTAAAAAGATAAACAATTGTTTATATTATGGAACTTGACCTGATCATATGATTTGGTCAAGTTGAGATGTGATTCTTATACTCAGCTCTCAAAAAAACTATTTTAAGAGGGGGACTTTTATAATAATGCATGTGAAAGGCTCACTGAACTTAGCTATTGCAGCCCAATTTTAATAATGCGGCGGCGGAGGTTCAATTTCTTCTTTGTCAGATGATAGAGTGCCTGCATCTTTTAAACGGTTTGCAACTAATTGAATCTGTTCTTTAAGCTCGGTAAGTTGTGTTTGATGTACCGCTAGCTCTCCACTAAGTTGCTCAATTACATCATCTTGGAAAATATTACGAGACTCGAGTGCATTAATGCGCTCTTCTAGCTTATTTATTTCTTCTTTGTGATTATTATTCGTCATTTATTTCGATCTATTATGGTTATTTAATTTACTTGGGGAATATGCCAAAGCTCAGCGTATCCAGAAGAACTTTCTGTTATTAGGGTGCTATTATCCCTAAATGCAAGGCTATAAACAACGGCTCCTGTGGGTCTATTTGCTTCTTTTGGTGTTACATGCCAACTCGCTGTGCGCTCACCACTGGTAATATCCCACACACTAACCTTACTGCTTGCGGCACCGGTAACTAAAGTTTTACCATCGGGAGAAAAACTTACAGAGCTAAATACTTCGTGGCGTTTAGTACCCTTTAATTTGCTAATTAACTCACCTGTTTTTAAATTCCATATATAAGCCGATTTCATGCTATCTGCTGAAAAGGCAAAGCGTCCTTTGCTGTCTAGTGCAACCTGTGATACACGGCTTGTATGATTGAATTGATAAATTACTTGCCCTGATTTTGTATCCCAAACGTAAGCGATAAAATCATTACCACCCGACATAGCAACTCTGCCATTAGGCATCATATCAACAGTATTTATTTTTTCTTTATGACCTAAAAACTCTAAACGTCTACCTGTATCTACAGAAACATGTACAACGACACCGTTGCCTTTGCCTATAAGTAGGTAATTGCCATTATTGCTGACAGCAATATCTCGAATATTAGATTCACGTACCTTCCAGTATCCCTCAGATTGTCCGGTATTCATGTTCCACAGAGAAAAGTTTTCTCTGCTAGCAGTAAGTGCATGGCTATTATTATTACTGACATCTATGGCTAATACCAAGTTATCACTGCTGTCTTGTGTTTGAGACCATTGGTAGGTTAGGGCATCCTTTTCTAAATCCCATACGCTTATACCATGATGAATAGAAGAAATTACACTCCATTTACCATCATTTGAGATACCTCCTGCATAACTGCCTTCGATGGCATGTTGAAATCTTTGTATAGGTTTGTCGCTGGAAGGGCTACATGCAACTAAAAAAATGGCTGATAGAATTAATGTTATTGGTAATTTAATCGCTGTTAATAAGCTCTTTTTATCTTCGGAAAAATTCAGCAACATATTAGTACTTTTTTATTTTATCATTTGTCGTTAGTATAAGGCGTTTTTTTAAATTGTTTAGCTTTATTTTAGTTTGGCTAAAATGATGAATGGATTGGGGAAGTCTCCAATTATGATGTTTTAACGGAGAAATAAATGAAATTATTTAAACCCACTTTAGTTGCCGTTGCTTTATTAGCTGTGGCTGGTTGTCAAGAAGGCGCTAAAGTAGAAGCAAAAGCCCCTGTATTAGAAACACAAATACAAAAACAAGCTTATGGCTTAGGTGCTTCTATTGGTAGTTACATGCAACGCAATTTAGATGAGCATGATAAATTAGGTTTAGCACTCGATAAAGAAATAATAGTGCGTGGTTTTATTGATAGTATTAATGATAAATCAGTGATGGAAAAAGAAGAAATTCAAGCATTATTGACAAACTTAGAACAGAGCATGAAAGCGAAGCAGCAAGAAGTTGCAGTAAAAGAAGCTCAAGCAAGCTTAGATACTGGTATGAAATTTCTTGAAGAAAACGCTAAGAAAGAAGGCGTACAAGTTACAGAATCAGGTATTCAATACACAGTAATCGCTGAAGGTGAAGGTGAGAAACCAGCTGCTACAGATACAGTAAAAGTACACTATAAAGGTACTTTCTTAAATGGTGATACTTTTGATAGCTCTTATGATCGTGGTGAGCCAGCTGTATTTCCTTTAAATCGTGTTATTAGAGGTTGGACTGAAGGCGTACAGCTTATGCCTGTAGGTTCAAAATACAAATTTACAATTCCTTCTGATTTAGCGTATGGGCCAAATGGTAATCCACCACGTATTCCTGGTAATTCAGTGCTACAGTTTGAAATTGAATTGTTAGAAATTCAAAAAGCAGAAGCAGCTCCTCAAGTTGGTGAGTAGTGTTTGTAGATAATCGAACAGCAGTTATGAATCATTAATAACTGCTAACGTTTTGTGTTATAAAGCCATCGGCAAGGTATTGTCGGTGGCTTTTCTTTTAATAAAATTATTTTGGTGCATAGGTAATGAGAAAACTTTTAATTATTGGCTGGGTTTGGCCTGAGCCTAACTCTTCGGCAGCAGGAAGTCGTATGTTGCAATTAATTGAGTTTTTTAAGCTGCAAAACTATTGCATCACCTTTGCCTGTCCAGCTCAGCGAACAGAGCATATGGCCGATTTAACTCAAGCCGATATAAGCTGTGTAGATATTAAATTAAACTGTTCAAGTTTTGATTTTTTTATTGATGAGCTACAACCTGATGTAGTGATGTTCGATAGATTTATGATTGAAGAGCAATTTGGTTGGCGTGTAAGTGAAAAATGCCCACAAGCGTTAAGAATTTTAGATACTGAAGACTTATTTTGCTTACGTAATGCTCGACATGATGCTTATAAGAAAAACCGAGTCATGACAAATGCTGACTTATTATCTTCAGATATGGCAAAGCGTGAAATAGCCGCTATTTTTCGTTGCGATCTTACGCTTATGATCTCACCAATAGAAATAACTTTATTGAAAGTTCTATTTAATGTTAATGCTAATTTATTACATTACTTACCTTTTGTTTTCAATGAGGAACAACGTCAACTAAATAACCCAACTTACTCTCAGAGGCAGGGGTTTATCTCCATTGGAAACTTTCGTCATCCTCCTAATTGGGATTGTGTTTTATGGTTAAAACAACAAATTTGGCCATTGATTCGTAAAAAATTACCAACGGCTGAAATGCTAATTTGTGGTGCTTATCCGCCGCCTAAAGCAACAGATTTACATGATCCTAAATCAGGCTTTTTAGTTAAAGGTTGGGTTGATGATGCCGTAGATGCAATGCAATCGGCAAAGGTATGTTTAGCACCTTTGCGCTTTGGTGCAGGTATTAAGGGTAAGCTAGCAGAAGCTATGTTATGTGGCACCCCATCAGTGACTACTGATATTGGTATTGAAGGCATGGAAACTCAATTAGCATGGCCGGGAATTGTGGCTAATGACGCACAAACTATTGCTGATGCAGCTATTAAATTATACCAACAAGAAGATAGCTGGCAGACTGCAAGTGACTTAGGTGCTGAAAATGCAGAAGAACTTTTTGAACAAGTAAAACACTTTGAAGCATTAGCAAACTGTATTAGTAAGGTATCTACAAATTTAGAACAACACCGACAAAGTAATTTTATTGGCTCGATGTTAAATCATCACCACCATAAAAGTACTAAGTATATGTCGCAATGGATTGAAGTAAAAAACAAGCATTCATCACAATAAATAAAGTGTAAAACTATAGTGAAGCCGCTAATACTTTAGTTAAGCGTTGCGCAGCAAATAATAACCTTTGCTCCATAATCTTTTGATGTTGGGCTAAATAGTTTTTGGGTAATTTTATTTTGCCACGTAACTTTTGACAACTACCCCGATTGTTCACTTGGCAGTAGTTTAAACTGGTACTTTTTACTAGTTGAAAAGATTCATCAGCCCACTGCCAAACGTGCTCATTTTGCCACTTCGGTTGGGGGTGTTGTTGCCACTGCTTGTTTAACAGTGATAACCATTTATTCTTCGACTTTTTCCCTTTGTATAAAATACATTCATCCCAATACCAGTGTAAATTTTTACACTTAGTGGTTAAATGAGTAAATTTTATGTTATTACCACCTAAATCATCAGCAAAGCTGACATGTAAAGGTTGATGAATATCACCTATCCAGTGACCTAAAAAAAAGAGCGCTTGGGCTTGTGACCAATTTACTTTGTGTTTAGCTTTAGCTAATACTCTTTGATGTTTTAAAATTGCGTGAGGTAAACAATCTTTATTACAGTCGTTAGGAGTGATAGTGCTATGGTTACGGGGCACATTCATATAATGCCACGTTTGGTAAGGCCTAAATCTCTTCAACCGTTTGATAGCATCTGCCCAAGTGCAAGCATCTGCAAAGCTTATCGAACCATCTTGTTTTTTATAGTTATAATTATTAATTAGACGTCGGTGTTTTTTGGGGATAGTTTTAAGTAATTTAGATATTTGTGCTTGTTTTGTTGGGGGTAAATGCTCAAAAGCTAATTGACAAACAACTTGATGACCTAACTTCCCTAATGCTAAACTAGTATTAGAATAAAAAATAAGTACCAAGGTGAAAAATAGCAGCTTTATTGTCAAAATGTAGCCCTGTAATAAGTTTTCTTAAACAGACTTAACGGCGCTATTTAAGTGGGGAATATGCCGTCAAGCTTGTCTGAAATAGGTTGACTTTAATCTGCAAAAATTTGCATCTCTTCGCCGATTTGTTTACGCATTTCCATCAACCTTATTGCTGTGTCGTGCTGCTTTTTATCAGCCTCAGTAATAGGAACCCATTGAGGAACTTGTTCAGGATGGCCATTTTGATCTACTGCAACCATAATAACAATACAGTGAGTGGTTAATCGACGATTAAGCGACTTTGGATCGCAAGCATTAACCTCAAGGGCTATATGTAAAGAAGAGCTTCCTGTATATATTACTTTAGCCTCCACCTCTACTAAGCTACCTACATGAATTGGCGCAACAAAACGAATGCCACCAGCATAGGCTGTTACACAATAACGTCCACTCCAACCTGCAGCACACGCATAAGCGGCTAAATCAATCCATTTCATTACTGCTCCGCCGTGAACTTTACCACCAAAATTTACATCTTGTGGCTCGGCTAAAAATCTTAGGGTTATGTCCCGTTGTGGTTTACTCATTAGTATTGCTCTGAAGTTATATATTAAAAGGAATTTATCTGGTTAGAATGTTATTAGCAAATAAATATGCAGTTTGTTCGGTATATGAGTTACATAGTTTGAGTTGGTAAGCTGTTAAAAAATAACAGTATTTTACGATTTTGTTATAGGCTAAATATTATTGATTTTTTATTTAAGTAGAATGAAAAAGTACCTCTAATGAATTTGTTGAATGAAATTTTAACTGGTGTTTCAGGTCATCTATCTACATCAAAGTAATAAATATTGTTATCTATATCAGTGAACATATACTTTTTGTGTAAAAGACTGCTCACTTTTATTAGATATAAATCAGTACTAATGAGGTAAACATGGACAACATGCTAGTTTATTTAGAACAACTATCAGCTATTTTTATTTTTGTATTAGGGTTAGGAATACTCGCTGTTATTTATATGTATATTGTTGATCGAACTCAGACTAAGCAAGCGATACGTCGTAATTATCCTGTAATTGGAAGATTTAGGTATTTATTTGAAAAGCAAGGTGAGTTCTTTAGGCAATACTTTTTTTCAATGGACCGAGAAGAGTTACCTTTTAATAGAGCTGAGCGTAGTTGGGTTTATCGGGCAGCAAAAAATGTAGATCGTACAATTGCTTTTGGCTCAACAAGAAGTCTTGAACCAACGGGCACTATTATGTTTATGAATTGCGCATTTCCTACCTTAGAAGAAGATGCTGTGCCCCCAAGCACTATCACTTTTGGTGCTAATTGTAGAGAACCTTACACTACAGATTCACTCTTTAATATTTCAGGGATGAGTTATGGAGCCTTATCTGCTCCGGCTGTAAAAGCACTTGCCAATGGAGCTGCTAAAGCAGGCTGTTGGATGAATACAGGTGAAGGTGGAGTGAGTGAGTATCATTTAGCAAGTGGCGCAGATATTGTGTATCAAATAGGTACTGCAAAATATGGCGTGCGAAGTGAAACTGGGCAGCTTTGTAATAAGAAGTTAGCTGAAATGGCAGCCAAGCCTCAAATTAAAATGTTTGAAATTAAAATGAGTCAAGGAGCCAAGCCGGGTAAAGGAGGCATTTTACCCGGTAAAAAAGTTACGGCGGAGATTGCCAAAATACGAGGCATTCCACAGGGAGAAGATTCAATAAGTCCTAATGCCCATCCTGAAATTAAATCAGTACAAGATATTTTGAGCATGATTAATAAAGTGCGAAATGCCACAGGAAAGCCTGTGGGCTTTAAAGCTGTTATTGGTGACTCTACTTGGTTAAAAGAATTACTTGTGGAAATAAATAAGCAAGGAGCTGAATTTGCGCCAGATTTTATCACGATCGATAGCGCTGATGGCGGTACAGGTGCAGCACCACAACCATTAATGGATTATGTTGGTTTACCACTTAAAGAGAGCTTGCCTTTAGTTGTTAATCTATTAGTTGAATATGGATTGCGAAACCGTATAAGAGTTATTTGTTCGGGAAAACTTATAACGCCCTCAAAAGTTGCTTGGGCGCTAGCTGTTGGCGCTGATGCGGTAAACTCTGCAAGAGGCTTCATGTTCTCTTTAGGGTGTATCCAAGCATTGCAATGTAATAAAGATACTTGCCCAACAGGAATAACCACACACAATGCAAAACTGCAGCAAGGGTTAGATCCTGCTAATAAATCAGAGCGAGTGGCAAACTATCATAAATACATTCAATACGGTGTGGGTTTACTAGCACATTCTTGTGGTGTGAAACATGCGAGAAAATTAGAACGTCGACATATTCGAATTATTCAAGATAATGGCTTATCGGTAGCGTTAGATGAACTATATCCTTACCATCAGAAAAAAAGGCAGTAAGGTATTTATTTAAAAAATAAATTGAGAGAAATAAAAAAGCCTTTCTCTAAGAGAAAGGCTTCAAATGCTCGCTTTATGGTCTTGTTTAACAAGATTCTTATTATTTATTCTTGCTAGCAACTTTTATTATTATTTTTCTATTATTATTATTTTATAGTCTTTAATCGACTTCCTTGCTAGTGCGGGTATTTTATAACAAAGCGTTTTCTCTGCTGCAACAACTTTAATAGAGCATAAACTCGACTATTTTGCTTCAATTGTACATAATTTTACCACTAATTAAGTTAAGTGATTGATTGTTAATTTATTTATAGTTGGTAAGTATTAAATGATATTTTAAAAATAATTTTAAGTTATCTTCAATTATTTGTTGAAGTTAGTAAAAGCAATTGATTTGGCGCATAGATTCAAAATTGTACCAGTGATAGAATATGCGGCATTAATTTCTTGTTTTGCAAATAGATGGCAACAAGAACAAACAGTAAATGAATTTAGAGGATTTATTGGTGACCGAATTAAAAAATGATAATTATTTACGTGCGTTATTAAAACAACCAGTAGATTACACACCTATATGGATGATGAGACAAGCAGGACGTTACTTACCTGAATACAGAGAAGTACGTAAAGACGCTGGCGATTTCATGTCGGTTTGTCGTGATGCAGATTTAGCATGTGAAGTAACAATTCAGCCATTACGTCGTTTTAAGCTTGATGCCGCTATTTTGTTCAGTGATATTTTAACTATTCCTGATGCTATGGGATTAGGTTTATATTTTGAAACAGGTGAAGGTCCTAAATTTACCAACCCTATTACTTGTAGAGCGGATATTGAAAAAATAGGTATTCCTGATCCTGAAGATGAATTGGGATACGTTATGAATGCGGTACGTACTATTCGTAAAGAATTAAAAGGTGAAGTACCACTTATAGGTTTTTCTGGTAGCCCATGGACACTAGCGACTTATATGATTGAAGGCGGCAGCTCAAAAGCTTTCACTAAAATCAAAAAAATGATGTTTTCAGATCCGCAAACCTTACATCTATTACTGGATAAGTTAGCTGATTCAGTTATTACTTATCTTAATGGCCAAATTGCTGCTGGTGCGCAATCAGTAATGGTGTTTGATACTTGGGGTGGCGTATTATCACCACGAGATTATAAAGACTTCTCATTACAATATATGGCAAAGATTGTTGATGGTTTAACTCGTCATGCAGATGGTCGTCAGGTGCCAGTTACTCTATTTACTAAAAATGGCGGAATGTGGCTAGAAGATATTGTTGCAACAGGCTGTGATGCAGTAGGACTTGATTGGACTATTGATATTGAAAAAGCAAAAGCTCGTGTTGGCGATAAAGTGGCTTTACAAGGTAATATGGATCCATCAATGCTATACGCTCCTTTACCTCGCATAGAGGAAGAAGTATCGAAGATCTTGGCTGGTTTTGGTCATGGCGGAACAGGGCATGTATTCAACTTAGGTCACGGAATACATCCGGATGTAAACCCAGAGCATGCTGGACACTTTATTGAATCAGTTCATCGCTTGAGTAAGCAATATCATAAATAGAAATTGATAAATTATTCATCATAAAAATAGCGAACCCTACCAAGTTCGCTATTTTTTTGTTTGTAGCTTTAATTAATCTTCATCTGCTTCATAAGCGCTAAAGTCAGTAACGCCTTTTTCTTCTAAAATACGACGTACGCTTGCAGGTAGCTTTTCATCATTATCTTTGGCTAAGTCTTCATCATTTGGCAAAGGTTGGCCAGTAAAAGCATGTAAAAAAGCTTCACATAATAATTCACTATTAGTGGCATGGCGTAAGTTTTTGACTTGGCGACGAGTTCTTTCATCGGTTAATACTTTTAAAACACGCAAAGGAATCGATACGGTAATTTTTTTTACCTGTTCACTTTTTTTTCCATGTTCGGCATAGGGATTTATATATTCGTCATTCCACTGAGCCATGTTGCTTCCTCTATATTATTCTAGTTATCTGGTCGTACTAAATGAGTTAAAGAATGATCTTTAATTGATCTATTCATTACTTCAATTGGTATTCGTTATAAGATAGATTTTACTGGTTGTTGAAAATCAGTCAAGTAGAAGTTTAGATGTCCAAAAAATGTTGACCTAAATAAGTAAAGAGTTTAGAGTTATAGACGTCCAAACATCCAAAATCTAAATGAACAAATCAAGTATACAAAGTGATTGAATAAGAGGAAATTATATGTCGATCAATAAAATTACTACTGCTGCTGTACAAGCAGGTATTAATACCGACGAACAGCACGGTGCCGTGATTGCACCTATTTATTTATCCAGTACTTATTCACTAAAAGGCTTCAACGATAAACGTGAGTTTGATTATTCACGTACCGGTAATCCAACACGTACTACTTTTGCTCAAGCAATTGCTACCTTAGAACAAGGTAGTGTGGGCATTGCAACTAGTACAGGAATGGCTGCAGTTCATTTAATTTGCCAATTACTATCGGTAGATGACTTGGTTCTTATCCCTCATGATTGTTATGGTGGAAGTTTTCGTTTATTTACCCATTTAGCCAAACGTGGTCAATTTAAACTGATTGTTGTTGACCAAAATGATGAAAAAGCATTGGCGAATGCATTAGCAGAAAAACCTAAACTCGTTCTATTAGAAAGCCCAAGTAACCCGTTATTACGCCTAGTTGATATTGAAAAAATCACTAAAGCGAGTCATGACGTAGGTGCTTTAGTTGCCGTTGATAATACTTTTTTATCACCTGCATTACAGCAACCATTATTACTTGGAGCAGATATCGTTTTTCACTCTACAACCAAATACATTAATGGTCATAGTGATGTTGTTGGTGGCGTTCTTGTTGCTAAAGAGCAGGCCCTAGGTGAAGAGTTAGCATGGTGGGCTAATTGTATTGGCATCACAGGTAGTGCGTTTGATAGCTTTTTAGCTATACGTGGATTAAAAACTTTGCCTATACGTATTAAGCAGCATCAAGAAAATGCAGAACAAGTAGCTACCTTTTTAAAAAATCATCATGCTATTAAGGCTGTTTATTACCCTGGATTTACAGATCACCCGGGACATGACATCGCTAAAAAGCAACAGGCAGGCTTTGGTGCTATGTTAAGTTTTGAAGTGAAAGGGGGAGTTAATGCAGTGAAAAAATTATTTGATAATTTGACTATTTTTACTCTTGCTCAATCTTTAGGTGGTGTGGAAAGTTTAATTAGTCATCCACCAACAATGACACATGCAGGTATGGAAGAGTCAGCTAGATTAGAAGCCGGAATTACTGATTCCTTAGTACGTATTTCCGTAGGCATTGAAGATATTGAAGATATTTTAGCAGATTTGGCGCATGGCTTAGAGCAAAGTCAAGTAGCTTAAAAAGATTAAAAAAGTGTGAGTTGAAGAATAAACATGGAAACATTAAATAGACCTGAGAATAAGTTAGCAAAACACGCTATTAATGTGCATAAGTTTGGAGGAAGCTCCTTAGCAAATGCACAATGTATTGAACGTGTACTTGATATTATCCGTCAAAACTGCCAACTAAATGATATTGTTGTTGTTTCTGCAAATGGTAAAACAACTGATGGTTTATTTGCATTGCTCGAATTGGTTGAAACAGAAAAGCAAGCTGACTTTGATGATCAGCTTGCAAAACTTTTAGCTGAATTAAAAGCGCAACAACTAACACTTATTGATACGCTTTTAAATGACGTCAATGCAAAACAACTCGGCCAATCATTATCAACTGATATTACACAACTAACTAATTGGCTAACTAGCGATTTAACGACTCATAGAAATGATATTTTATCATTTGGTGAGTTATGGTCAGCACGATTGCTATCAGCGTTACTCAATGAAAAAATTTGCCCAAGTAATGTTATAGATGCACGTGATTTTCTAATTATCAATAATGAACACGATTGTGCGATAGATTACCCGTTGAGTCATGCCCAGCTTAAAACGCATATCCAATTTGGAAAGCTAGCTGTTGTTACCGGTTATATTAGTAAGGATACTAGAGGAAAAACGTGTACCTTGGGTCGTAATGGTAGTGATTACTCTGCAACAATTATGGCTTCATTACTTAGTGCCTCCAATGTGACACTATGGACTGATGTTGATGGGATTTATAGTGCTGATCCACGTGTAGTGCCAAATGCAAGAAAATTACACCGATTACCTAATGGTGTTGCCAAAGAACTTGGTCGCCTAGGTAACCCTGTTTTACATGCCAAAACACTTAACCCTCTAGTAAATGAACATTCAGCACACCATTGTCATTTACATGTAGCCAGTAGTTTTGATGCACAAGTTAGTGGCACTGAAATAGGAAAATTTGGCCAAATTGCAAAGCAAGAGTTGTCAGTTACATTTCTTAATGATTTATTATTAGTACAATTAGCCGACTTTAGTAATGATCTTTTAAAAACTGTAGTGGATGAATTTTCACCTGTTTGTATCGATACTAAACAAGGCAATGTCGTTATTGAACAAAGCCAGCAACACGGACTAAGCCAGTGGTTAACTAGCCATGGCATAGAAGTAACATTTAAGCCTGTGGCCATTATTGCAAGTGTTGGTCATAAGGTAGCGTTACGCGGTGATATTAAAGCTCGTTTTAAAAGGGCTCTAAAAGGTGCGCAACCACTTTGTTTAGTCGCTAGTGAAAATTCCCACAGTATTATTGCCATCTTACCTGAACCTTGCTCTGTCGAGTTAGTTAATAATGTTCATCAAGATATTATGAAAGATGCTCGCCCTATTGCCGTTGTAATCGCGGGATTAGGTAATATTGGCCAACGCTTTTTAGAAATGTTACCGGCACAATTAAATAGAATTTATGCTTTAGAAAATATTCATTTAGTGGGGCTTTTATCATCTAAAAGAGCATTGATTGATAATGATGGTATTGATGTAAATAATGCATTGTCTCTATTTAAAGAAGAGGCAAAAGATTATGATCATCAACAGTTATTAACATGGATTAATAATCATCCCTATGATGAATTAATAATGGTTGATATCACGCCTAGTGAAGATTTTAGCTTATTATATAAGGACTTTTTTTCATCAGGAGTTCACGTTATTGGTGCAAATAAATGGGCGGCCTCAGCTAGTACCTCTCACTATAACGGCTTAAAAAATACCGCAAGTAAGAATAATAGCTTATGGTTAGGTAATACTACGGTAGGTGCAGGATTACCTATTAATTATGCCATTGATGATTTGAAGCATAGCGGAGATAAAATTTCTGCAATTTCTGGTATATTTTCTGGCACCTTGTCTTGGTTATTTGAAACTTATGATGGGTCAGTTGCTTTCTCAACTTTACTGTTAAATGCCTTAGAACAAGGTATTACTGAACCTGATCCTCGTGAAGATTTATCAGGTAGAGATGTTCAACGTAAGTTACTCATTTTAGCGCGTATGGCTGGGTTTGAGTTATCACTTGATGATATTGACTGTAAGAACTTGGTTCCAACTTCATTGCAAGAACTCACTACAGAAGAGTTTTTAGCAAGAGCTAATGAATTAGATGATTTTTTTGCAAGTGCATTAGCTGATGCACAAAACAATGACTCTTGTATTCGTTATGTTGCTCGTTTACAGCATGATAATGAAAAAAATAAATTAATAGCACAAGTTGGCTTAGAAGTGTTACCGCAAACAGATGCTTTTGCTAGCTTGACACCTTGTGACAATATTTTTCAAATCACTAGTCATTGGTATCAAGAAAATCCACTAATTATTAGAGGTCCTGGTGCGGGTAGAGATGTTACTGCAGGAGGCTTACATTCAGATTTAGTTAATATTTGTCAGCAACTTGTTCATAGGCAGCATCTAGTAAAAATAAAAGGGTTAGATTAATTCTGACGCCTCATTACATCAAATAAATACATACAGCTCAGTAACTTATTTATATTAACTCTCGTTATTATTAAAGATCTCAGTTGCTTAGTTGTATTTTTTCTAGCATTATTGAGTTTTATTCATAAGCTTGATTGACGCAATGGTTAAACCTCTTCAGCATCAAACACATTATACTTATCAAGTTAAAGTCTTGTTGAGCAAGATTTATGGGCGCAGTCAATTAAACGACTCAATGCTTGAACGAGCAATGCATTATTTTAACCATAAAGCTTTTGTTGCAACAGACGAGTCGATAAATCAAGATCACCTTGAACTCGAAAGAATGGAATGTATCGATCGTCATAATCACTTAGTTAATATTTGTCATGATATTATTGAATTGACCGAAGGTGAAAGCTTTGAAGAAACTAACCGTAAGTCGGCTAAGCTTCTAGGAACTATCCAATTAATTAGTCCAACTGAGGGGGATAAAGTTGCTGATAATAATGAATATTGCAAATCACTATATAAAGCAATATTAAGTTTACGTTTACTGGATAGATTACTTTTAGATATTGAAATTACCGATCCTCATATCGTAAATACCTTTGCTGAATTCCCTGAACAATCCTTTGCTGAATTTGATTTTGATGCTCAGCAACGTGTAATAGAGCAAATTAAAGTTCCGTTATTAATGGCGGCACTACTGCAAGATATTGGCCTATACCACAATGAAGCTCAAGACATACTAACCGGTGGCGATCCAACAGCTAAACCTTATAGAACATTAACGATTGATGAGCGAAAAAAACTCTTAACCATAAATTATAAGCAAACGTTAAATTACATTACACATGCTTTCAATTCGCCTATTTATGTGGGTGGCTCTAAAGAAGATCGCGCACAGTTTATTGCTGATGAATATGCAAAATCACAGTTTTTACAACAATTGATTAAAGCCAGTTTTAAACCAAACGAGACTATTGGCAATTTATTAAAAGTGCCGCAAATATATACTTCTATTATTTTATCCACTAAAGCGAGTTATAACTACAAGGTGCTGCCACAGGTTTATCAGGTGTTGAATAAGAATGCTGAACTAGGCGCTTGCTCGCAAATAGTTGTAGATGCACTTTATCAAATTACGGGGATGTTTCCTCAAGGTTACGGTGTAATTTATATGCCACCAGAAGGCGGTTGCTATGAGTATGCTATTGTTAATCGATTATACCCAACATCACCAGATGAACCTTTGTGTCGTAAAGCAACGAGAAACCTCACCTTTATTGGTTATGGGCATAATATTGAAGTTAAAAAAACAAGTAATTTATATTTTCCACATATGGCTAAAAAAGTTTCTCGTTTAAGTAAAGAACGTTTGAACGAAATTCTTGAACTACTCTATTCGAATTATGAAGAAAGACAACAGCTAGATTTACTCCCTCGTTGTTGGCATGCAAATGAATATTTCTCAGTTAAAGAAAATCAAAAGCTGTGGAACAGACTTGAACAATAAGAAAAGTTTATTAATAAAAAGGATGTAAATGAAAAGCTCACCCACTAAGTCAGACATCAAAACTAAACCAAAACTTTGGCATTGTTATAATAGTCGCTCATTACGAGCATTATGGGCTATGGAAGAGTTAGGAATAGACTATGATATAGAAACAATGGCGTTTCCTCCTCGCTATACGGTTGAAAAATACAAAGAATTAAATAGTTTAGGCACAGTGCCTTTTTTTGTTGATGGAGAGCAGGGTGAAATTCAGATGACTGAATCGGTGGCTATTTGTCATTATTTAGTTGAGAGATATCAGAGTGAAAATAATATTAAACTTTCTGCATTGGATAGTGAGTATGGTGATTATTTAAACTGGCTTTATCACAGTGATGCAACATTGACGTTTCCGCAAACCTTGGTATTAAGATATCGTGCTTTTGCTGCAAAAGATTGTACACAAGGGAAAACCGCCGATGATTATGATGCTTGGTTTGCTGCACGCTTAGAGCGCTTAAGTGACCACTTACTTCATGATGATTATTTATGTGAAAATCGCTTTACGATTGCTGATATAGCCATAGGTTTTTCATTGCACCTTGCTACTTTATTAAGCTTGGATAAACATTTTAGCCCACAGGTAGCAGCTTATTTGAGTAGATTAAAAAGCAGGCCCGCATTTCAACGAGCACAGGCTATAGGCAAAGAAATGGATCCCTTTGTTAAAAAATAGTTTTTAGTAATAGCGGTGAGTAAAGAAATTTCTTTATGTGAAAAAGAGTAATGTTACGTTAACCACTGACTATTGAAACTGTGCTATGTACTGATGAATGATAAAGCAACTGGGGTAAAGTTCAAATTGATGGAGGCTAGCTAACTTAACATGAGATAAGTTAGCTAGCCTCTTTAAACAGTTTACTTATAAGCAATAACGTTGGATCATCGTTACTAACAACTTATCTGTTTTATCAATTTCACTATGCGCTAAAAACTCGTTAGGTTGGTGTGCCTGATTAATTGAACCTGGACCTAATACTAATGTTTGGCAACCAAGCTGTTGAATGAAAGGTGCTTCAGTGGCGTAATTAACAGCACAGCAGCTATGACCACTAATCTCTTCGGCAATACTAACAAAGCATGCATCGTCATTAGGAAGTTTATCTTGCTCAAAGCTTGGTGAGCTAGGATGTAATTCTTTAAAAGTAATTCGACCAGGATATTTCTCTGCGATAGGTTTTAAAGTTTCACTTATCCAATGAAGTAACTCGTCATCGTTCATTCCAGGTAGTGAGCGAAAATCTACATCAAGATCACAATGACCACAAATGCGATTAGCATTATCACCACCTTTAATAGCACCCATATTAAGGGTTGGTGCAGGTACATCAAAAGCTTCATTTTGATAATTTAGATTGAATTTTTCTTGTAAATCAATGAGTGCACCAATAACTTGATACATAATTTCAATTGCATTAACACCTAAGCTTGGCTTACTTGAATGGCCAGATTGTCCTTGCACACTTATGCGATGTGTCATGTGGCCTTTGTGCATCATTACGGGCACTAAATTAGTCGGTTCACCTATTATTGCTACATCAGGTTTTACTGCTTGGCTTTGGGAAAAAAATCTTGCTCCCGCCATAGTTGTTTCTTCATCTGCTGTTGCTAATACATATAAAGGTTTCTTTAATTGATTAGCGTTTAGCCCTTTACAAGCTTGTAAAATAAAAGCAAAGAAACCTTTCATATCACAAGTACCTAAACCGTAAAATTTATCATCTTTATTAACCAGCCCCATAGGGTCACTTAACCAACGACTTTCATCAAATGGCACGGTATCACTATGTCCGGCAAGTAATAAGCCTCCTTCACCACTACCAAGTTTGGCTAGTAAATTGTATTTATTATCACTACCTTTATGTGGGCAAGGAACTTTTTGAATATCAATGCTAAAGCCAAGTTGTTCAAACCATGTTGCAAGCAGCTGAATAACTTCTAGATTACCTTGATCCCAGCTTGGTTGAGTTGAGCTAATAGAAGGGCAGGCAATTAACTGAGTTAACGACTGAGTAAAACTAGGTAGAGTTGACATAAAAACTATTCCGGAAAAATATTTGAATAAAAGCTTAAATAATTATGCTTAATAGTTGCATAACTACCCATTAACTGATAAATTGCTAATATATTGTAAATAACCTGCTTTCATAAGGCTACTTTTTTCATAAGGCACTAGTGTAATGCTTATTATTCGAGAAATACGACGACGATAGAGACTTTTTAATTATCTCTTGAGTGCTTTAGTTATAAGAGGTGGTTATTCCCTGGTAAAAAGCATATCGTTATTGTTTATTTGAATGTTAAGGTATTTTGTTGTGTCAAAAGTTATGAAAGTCGCCGTTGTTGGCGCAAGTGGTTATGCCGGAGCTGAATTAGTTGGTTTATTTAGTCAGCACGATAAAGTCTCAATACAACATTTAGTTGTATCAGAAAACTCATCTTCATGTGGAAAACTTTTTAGCGAATTACATGGCCGTTTTAAAGGTGTATGTGATTTACCTCTGCAATCTTTTTCAAAAGAATGGTTTGAAGCGTCAGCTAAAACTATTGATGCTGTTTTCTTTGCTACACCTCACGAATTTAGTGCCGATTGGGCACATGCATTCGTTGAAGCAGGTGTGAAAGTTTTTGATCTTTCAGGTGGCTTTAGACTTAAAAAACCACAAGATTACCCTACCTATTACGGCTTTGAACATGCGAATGTTGAAGCGTTATCTAGTGCTATTTATGGATTAGCTGAATGGCAACAAGATGACATTGCCAGCGCAAAATTAATTGCTGTTCCGGGATGCTACCCTACAGCAAGCTTATTATCTCTTAAGCCTATCACTAGCAATAACTTTCATATTGAAAACTCTTTAATTGTAGTGAATGGTATCAGTGGTGTAAGTGGTGCAGGTAGAAATGCTTCTTTAGCGACTAACTTTAATGAAGTGAGCCTTAAACCTTATAATATTCTTCAACACAGACATCAACCTGAAATATCTCAAGAAGCAAATGCTTCAGTAATTTTTAATCCACACTTAGCTCCTTATAAAAGAGGGTTATTAGCTACCGTAACTTTGCAATTAAAAGCAGAGGTTACTAGTGAGCAAGTTTCACAAGCATTTGAGCAAGCGTATGGTGATAAACCACTAGTTAGGTTAGTAAATGCTTGGCCACAAATTGCTAATGTTGCCAACACCCCATTTGCTGATGTACATTGGCAGCTAGACGAAGATAAACATGTGCTTGTTGTAAGTTGTGCTATTGATAATTTATTGAAAGGTGCAGCGTCTCAGGCTTTACAATGCTTTAATATTTCACTTGGTTTGCCTAGTGAATATAGCATGTTAGCTAGTTAGATAATTATATCGAATAAAGACCCATAGAAAAATAAGAGAAGTAACATGAGTAATGCAAAACCCTTAGTGATAAAAATAGGCGGTGCTATCTTAGAAAAAGAAGATGCGCTAAATAGTTTATTATCGGTGATCACCAAGCTAAAAGCTGATGCTAAAGTGGTTTTGGTTCACGGCGGCGGTTGTGTCGTTGATGAGATGCTTACACAAGCTGGTTTTACTACGGTTAAAAAGCATGGCTTGAGAGTAACACCTAAAGAACAAATAGGCTTAATTAGTGGCGCACTAGCAGGCACAGTAAATAAATCGATAGTTGCTACGGCAAATAGTATGAGTTTACCTGCGGTTGGTTTGTCACTAACAGATGGAGATATGATTCATTGTACTTTATCTCCACAAGATCTAGGTCAAGTAGGTCTTCCTAGCGCTAAAAATAGTGTATTATTAGATGCCTTGTTAAATAGTCATTTTTTACCTGTTATTTCTTCTATTGGTGCTCTACCCAATGGCGACTTAGTTAATGTTAATGCGGATGATGCTGCTGTTGCTATTTGTCAGTTATTAAATGCACAACTGTTGTTATTAACTGATGTTAATGGCGTAAAAGGTGCTGATGGCGAATATTTGACTAGTTTAAATAGTGAACAGGCAAATAAGCTAATTGAAGAAGGTGTTATTGCTGGTGGTATGACAGCTAAAGTGAATGCAGCTCTACACGCAGCGAATCAGTTACGACGAAGTATCGCGGTTGCCAGTTGGCAATCGCCAGAGCAGATAACACAACTGCTTGATGGTCAGGGTGTAGGTACACAAATTCAGCCTGATTAAGACCTCATAGCCCTTACAATATATGAAGGGTTAACGTAATAATTTTTAGAAGAAGATACCAATGTCGAACCAATTAAATCACTTTTTAGCTGACGATCAGCTAAATAAAAATCAATTATTAGCCTTAATTGAATTAGCAATTAATATTAAAAATAAACCTGAAGACTATAATCAAGCCTTAGCTGGAAAGTCAGTGGCGATGATATTTGAAAAACCATCATTAAGAACCCATGTTAGTTTTGATATGGGCATTAATAAGCTTGGTGGTCATGCTCTTTATTTAGGGCAGCAAAATGGTAAGTTAGGTGAGCGTGAGCGTGTTAGTGATTATGCTAAAAATTTATCGTGTTTTGCTGATGCAATTGTTGCGCGTGTTTTTAGTCACGACTCTATTCAAGGCCTAGCAAAGCATGGCAGTGTACCGGTAATCAATGCTTTATGTGATGTATACCATCCGTGTCAGGCGTTGGCTGATTTTGTTACGTTGACAGAAATACTGCCAACATTAAACAAAAATGAGTTAAGCGATGTAAAACTAGCTTATGTAGGTGATGGTAATAATGTGTCTAATTCATTAATGATTATGGCTGCCATTTTAGGTGTTGATTTCACTTTATTGACTCCAACTGGTTATGAAGCACAAGCTGATATTGTAAAAACTACACAAGCATTGGCCAATGAATCTGGCGCTAAATTGACTATTACAACTGATGTTGAGGCGATTGGCGAACAAGATGTTATCTATACTGATACATGGATTTCAATGGGCGATGAAGATGCGAGTAAAAAAGCACAAATATTAGCCCACTTTGCTCCTTATCAAGTTAATCATCAGTTGATGACTAACGCGAGCGCAAGTGTTGTAATGCATTGCCAACCAGCACATTTAGAAGAAGAAATTACAACTGAATTATTTGATAGTGAAATGGCTGTAGTATTTCAGCAGGCAGAGAATAGAATGTGGGCACAAAATGCGGTGTTAGTATCGTTATTTAGCCAATAAAGAATTCAATATAGCGATGCGTTAATGAGATTAAGGTCTCGCTTTAAGAAAAAATTTAACAACAAAATTTAGAGAAAAAATCATGAGTATTAAAAAGAAACAAATCAAAAAAGTAGTTTTAGCTTATTCTGGCGGCTTAGACACATCTGCAATCATTCCATGGTTGAAAGAAAACTATGATAACTGTGAAGTTATCGCTTTTTGTGCTGATGTTGGTCAAGGTGAAGAAGAGTTAGTTGGTATTAAAGAAAAAGCAATCGCTTCAGGCGCTTCTGAATGTTACGTAGCTGATCTTAAAGAAGAGTACGTTAAAGACTACATTTACCCAATCCTTAAAACAGGTTCAGTTTACGAAGGTCAATATTTATTAGGTACGTCTATGGCACGTCCTATTATCGCTAAAGCACATATTGAAGTTGCTTTAAAAGTTGGTGCAGATGCCGTATGTCACGGTTGTACTGGTAAAGGTAATGACCAAGTACGTTTTGAAGCTTGTTTCGCTGCACTTGCTCCTGAGCTTACCGTTATTGCTCCATGGCGTGAGTGGGACATGGTATCTCGTGAAGATTTACTAGCTTACTTAGCTGAGCGTGATATCCCATGTGCAGCATCATTAACTAAAATTTATAGCCGTGATGCAAATGCATGGCATATCTCTCACGAAGGTGGTGAGTTAGAAGATCCGTGGTGTGAGCCTTCAAAAGAAGTTTGGACAATGACTGTTGATCCAATGGATGCACCTGATGAAGCTGAAAAAGTACAATTAAGCTTTGTTGAAGGTGAGTTAGTTTCTGTAGATGGTAAAGACTTTACACAAAATGGCGCAGGCGCATATGAAGCGCTAATGTACCTTAACGCTAAAGCTGCAGCACATGGCGTTGGTCGTGTTGATATCGTTGAAAACCGTTTAGTTGGTATGAAGTCTCGTGGCTGTTATGAAACACCGGGCGGCACAGTATTAATGGCGGCTTATAAAGGCTTAGAAACGCTTATTTTAGATAAAGAATCTTTAAAATATCGTGAATCAGTTGGTCTTGAGTTCTCTCATGTTATTTATGATGGCCGTTGGTTTACACCACTTGCTAAAGCTCAATTAGCTTCAGCTGCATCTTTTGCAGAAAAACTAACGGGTGATGTTGTTGTTAAGTTATACAAAGGTATGGCGCAAGTTATTCAACGTCGTTCACCTAACAGCCTTTATTCAGAAGAGTTTGCTACTTTTGGTGCTGATGATGTTTACGACCAAAAACATGCTGAAGGTTTTATCCGTTTATTCAGCTTATCTAGTCGTATTACAGCGCTTTCTCAAAAAGAGAAGTAATAATCGCTTTACTTGTAAGAAGCTAGTGACGCTAGCTTTATTTGCATTCTAAATGGTGTTTTCAAAAGATTGAAATAAATCATCATAGCTTTAATTGTAGGATCTGTTTGACGCGTTTAGTGTCGACGATCCTTTTTGCAATTATAAATACTATTTTCGAAAAAAGTTGGAGTAAATAAGCATGGCTTTATGGGGCGGACGCTTTAAAGAAAAAGCGAGTGTACAGTTTAAAAAATTCAATGACTCGCTACCTGTTGATTACCGCATGGCAGTGCAAGATATTGTTGGTTCTATTGCTTGGGCTCAAGCAATTCATGAAGTTGGTGTGTTAAATGATGATGAATTAACACGTATAACTGCAGCACTGAATGAGCTGAAAATTTCAGTAGAAGAAAATCCAAAACAAATTTTGCTTTCTGATGCGGAAGATATTCATAGCTGGGTAGAAATTCAGTTAATTGAAAAAACAGGTGATTTAGGCAAAAAACTTCATACAGGTCGTAGCCGTAATGACCAAGTTGGTACAGATTTAAAACTTTGGTGTAAAGAAACGGGCGGCGAATTATTATTTGCTTTAGTTAACTTACAACAAGCAATGATGAGCCTAGCTGAGCGTGAAAAAGACACTGTTTTACCGGGTTATACCCATTTACAGCGTGCACAGCCAGTTACTTTTGGTCACTGGTGTTTAGCTTATGTTGAAATGTTTAACCGTGATATTGGTCGTTTAAAAGACGCCTTATACCGTTTAGACGTTTCTCCATTAGGCTCTGGCGCTTTAGCAGGTACTGCGTACCCTATTGATCGTAATGCTCTTGCTCATCGTTTGGGCTTTAGAACGGCGACAATGAACAGCTTAGATGCAGTATCAGATAGAGATCATGTAATTGAATTACTAGCAAGTGCGAGTATTTCAATGATGCATTTATCGCGTTTTGCTGAAGATTTAATTTTCTATAACTCTGGCGAAGCTGGTTTTGTAGAAATGAGCGATCTAGTTAGTTCTGGCTCTTCATTAATGCCACAAAAGAAAAATCCTGATGCGTGTGAATTAATTCGCGGTAAAGCAGGACGTGTTTTCGGCTCGTTAACTGGCATGTTAACCACCATGAAAGCATTGGCACTTGCTTATAATAAAGATATGCAAGAAGACAAAGAAGGCTTGTTTGATGCACTTGATACATGGCAAGAGTGTATGGAAATGGCTGTACTCGTTGCTGATGGGCTTAAAGTGAATAGAAACCGTACATTAGCCGCAGCTCAACAAGGCTATGCGAATGCTACTGAGCTTGCTGATTATTTAGTAGGTAAAAATATTCCATTTCGTGAAGCGCATCATATCGTAGGTGAAGTAGTTTTAGCTGCTATTGCTGAAGGTTGTCCGCTAGAAGATCTAACGTTAGCTCGGTTACAAGAATTTAGCTCGCAAATAGAGCAAGATGTTTATCAACACCTTTCTATTGAATCAACGCTTGATAAACGTGAAGCACTTGGCGGTACTTCTCGTGCACAAGTAGAAAAGGCATTGGCTAATGCTGGCAATGAAGAAATATTGAATGAACAAGTTGTTGGCGCGCCAGGTAAGCAACAAACAGAAGTGGCACTTCAACAAGTGAAACAACGTTTAAATGCGCAACGCGCTGCTGCAATGTCGGTACGTAGAGCACGTATGTCAGATGTTGAAAAAATTCATGCCTTAGTGAATGTGCAAGCGGATAAAGGTGAAATACTACCTCGTTCTTTAGAAAACACTATTCATGATGTACAAAACTTTGTTGTTGCTGAACTTGATGGTGAAGTTGTGGGTTGTGCATCACTTTATATTTATCAAACAGATCTTGCTGAAATTCGTTCTGTTGTGGTTGATAAGAACGCACAAGGACAAGAACAAGGCCAAGCTTTAGTGCAATACTTACTTGAATTTGCACATCAAATGGAGTTAAAACAAATTATTGTATTAACTTACATCCCTGATTACTTCAATAAGCTAGGTTTCTCTGTAATAGAGAAAAACTCATTGGCAAGCAACATCATTGAGGACAGCGAACAAAGTCCACATAAAGATCCTGCTGATGAAATTGCGATGGCATATATTGTTGATCGTTCAGGCAACGCTTAGGAAAATAGAAAGAGATCATGGATAATAATAAAAATAATGTTAAATGGTTTAGAAATGCTGCGCCTTATATTAATGCGCATCGTGGTAAAACTGTTGTTTTAATGTTTGGTGGAGAAGCGGTTTCACATGCTAATTTTGCTAATATTATTCATGATATCTCTTTGTTACGGAGTCTAGGCGTTAAGTTGGTGGTTGTGCATGGTGCGCGACCACAAATTGAAGAACGCATGATACAACGTAATATTACGCAAGTAATTGAGAAAAATGTTCGTGTTACAGATGCCGACACACTTGTAGCGGTAAAAGATGCAACAGGTTCATTACGTTTACATATAGAAGCCCTATTAAGTACTGGGCTAGTGAACTCGCCTATGCATGGCTCTCAAATACGCGTAAGCACTGGTAATTTTGTTATTGCCAAGCCTATGGGCGTGCGTGATGGGGTTGATTACAAATACACTGGTAGCGTACGTAGAATCGATTCTGATGGTATTAATATGCAATTAGATTACGGCTCAATTGTTCTATTGTCTCCCATTGGTTATTCCCCTACAGGTGAAGTTTTTAATCTTGCTTTAGAAGATGTAGCAGCACAAACGGCTATCGCATTAAAAGCGGATAAATTGATCACATTAACTGAAGATGACGGCTTGTTAGCTAAAACAGGTGAGTTGATCAGAAGTTGTAGTGTTCGCACTGTTAAAACATTATTAGATGAAAAAGATTGCCACGTGCGTCAGCTATTGCTTCGTGCGATTATTCAATGTGGTGAAAATGGTGTAGAACGTTGTCATTGCGTGAGTTATCAAAGTGATTCGGCATTGTTACAAGAGTTATTTACTCGTGATGGTGCAGGAACCCTGATTGCGAAAGATCACAAAGAGCAAATTGCAACGGCAACCATTGATGATGTTGGTGGTATTTTAGAGCTGTTAGCACCACTTGAAGCAGAAGGTGTTTTAGTTAAACGATCACGTGAACTGCTTGAAGTAGAAATTGATAAATTTACCGTTATCAAAAAAGAAGACGTTATTATTGCTTGTGCTGCGTTATACCCTTATGAGGATGCTCAAATGGGCGAGGTGGCGTGTGTTGCTATTCATCCTGACTATCGTAAAGGTAATCGTGGTGGACGCTTAATGACAGCGTTAGAAAAGGCAGCTAAACGACAACATATCTCTTCTATTTTTGTACTAACAACGGTAAGCGGTCATTGGTTTCTTGAGCAAGGTTTTATTGAACAACCAACAAGTAAGCTCCCAGAAGGTAAGAAAGAACTCTATAACTTTCAACGTAAATCAAAAGTTTTCATTAAAGAAATTTAGTAGCTCAGTATTTGTATAAACTGGGCTCACTTTCAATGTATTAGGAAAATCAAAGAGTTAAAATAACTCTTCTTCTTCGATATTTATACCATCCTCACTTTCAAAAATATCTGTGCTGTTATCCGTATCAATATATTCAGTGGGTGCACTACCGAGTTCGAAATACTCAAATAAACTTGTTTTATTGGTATTTGTCGTTAACTTACCTGTTGCTTTATCAATACGTACAGAGACAATTTCAGAGGGAGCTTCAAACGTTTCATTTTCGATATCAGTTAATGCTACTTTCATAAAGCTAATCCATGCGGGTTGCGCAGATTTAGCACCGAACTCTTTGCCGGTAATTTGGTTTCGGCCTAAGTTGTTGTTGTATACAGTTTTACCTAAATTACGACTTGGGTCATCAAAGCCTATCCATGATGTTGTTACTAAGCGGCGAGTAAAGCCAGAAAACCATGCATCTTTAGCTTCATTGGTTGTACCTGTTTTACCACCCATATCACGACGCTTTAGCGATCTAGCTCTCCAACCCGTTCCTTGCCAACCGTTATCTATTGAGTAATCAGCTCCCCAAATAGCACTGTTCAGTGCTTGGGTAATTAAAAATGCATTTTGCGCCGAAATTGCTCTAGGTGCAGAAATTACAGGTGTGTTAATTGGCTCATTGGTAAGTGTTTCAGTTGCTATATCATGACTATCCAATGCATTTAAATCTATTATGCCTTCAGCAGGCTCTGTCAATTCAGTAAATTGAGTTGAAGTTGTACAAGGATCACATGCTTTTTCAGGGTTTGCTTGATAGATAATATCCCCTTGTGCATTTTCGATTCGCTCAATTAAATAGGGAGTAATTAAAAAGCCGCCATTAGCAAAAGTTGCAAAACCAGTAACAACTTCTAAAGGCGTTAACGATGCAGACCCTAACGCTAAAGACTCATTTCGTGGTAATTCGTCAGGTGAAAAACCAAATGAAGATAAGTGATCTCTCGTTTTATCAATACCAATACTTTTTAACAACCTTACAGCAACAACATTTTTTGATTGTGCTAGTGCTAAGCGCATCCTAATAGGGCCTACATAAGTTTCTGGTGAATTTTTTGGTCGCCATACAACACCACTACTTCTATCCCACTGATTGATAGGTGCGTCATTTATTAAAGAAGCAAGAGTATAGCCATTCTCTAAAGCAGCTGAATAAAGAAAAGGCTTAATATTTGAGCCAACTTGACGTTTGGCTTGTGTTACACGATTAAATTGACTTTGTTTGAAACTAAAACCACCCACCGCAGCCTTAATTGCACCGTCATCAGGAGATAAAGAAACAATAGCTGCACTTGCTTTAGGATACTGACTTAAACGGTATTCACCTGTTACTGTTTTATTAACTAGAATAACATCACCGTAGCGAAGTATATCACTGGCTAACTTAGGTACTTGCCCTTGTTTTTGATCATTGATGTAGGGGCGTGCCCAAGCCATGCCTGCCCAAGAAATAGTGGCTTGCTCATTATTTCGTAGAATAATATCAGCTGATTTTTCATTTACTTCAGTAATAACCGCAGGGACTAACATTTGATAGCTTGTTACGTTTTTAAGCGCTGCATTAATCTCTTCAGTAGTTAGAGGTATATGCTCAACCGTTATTTGTGATTTAGCTTGTGAATTTTTTTTATCAGACTCTTCATCAATAGGCCTAAGTGACTCAATAGCACCCCGATAGCCATGGCGTTGATCATAGTTTAATAAGTTTGTTGTTACGGCAGAGTGAGCTGCTTGTTGCAGCTTGTTAGTTACTGTAGTGAAAACTTTAAAGCCACCTGCATAAGATTTTTCTTTACCGTAAAGCTCAATTACCTTTTGATGTGCCATCTCTGCTACATAGGGGGCATTTAATTCTATTTTTGCACCATGACGTTTGCCTGTAATGGGTGCTTCTTTCGCCTCTTGATACTCTTGCTCTGTGATATAACCACTCACTAACATTCTTTGTAATACAGTTGTTCTGCGTAAACTGGCTCTTTCAGGAGAACGAATGGGGTTATAAGTTGACGGCGCTTTTGGTAAGCCAGCTAATACTGCAATTTGTGCTAACGATAATTGGTCAATTTCTTTGCCGTAATAAACTTGTGCAGCGGCGCCAAAACCAAAAGATCTATGGCCTAAGGGAATTTTATTAATATATAGAGCTAATATTTCATTTTTTGTTAATAAATTTTCTATATGAAAAGATAAGAATATTTCTCTAATTTTTCGAATATAGGTTTGTTCTCGTGTTAAAAAGAAGTTTCTGGCAACTTGCATTGTGATAGTACTTGCGCCACCTCGACTGTTTCCTGTTATCTGCCCGATAACAGCACGTGCCATACCAATAGGGTCTACACCAAAATGGAAATAAAAACGATCATCTTCAGTTGCTAATAAAGCATCTATTAATTGTTGAGGAATTTCATCGAAAGCTAATGGTTGACGCTTTTTTTCACCAAATTGTGAAATTAATGAACCATCACTGCTATATATTTTCATGGGAGTTTGCCATTGAACATCTTTTAAAAGTTCAATATCAGGCAATTCATCACGCAAGTTTAGATATAAAAGAAAAATGCCAAAAATAGCAATAAATACCAATGTAACAGTAAGCTTGAAAAAATTTTTGACAGAAAACACTACATTTCCTCTATTTGTGGATAAAATGGGCAGATAACGCTAGTATATCTTGTAATACCATGTAATAAATGTATTTATGTGAAAAACATGCTTAAAATAATTACAACAATATAATTTGACGAGTTGTTATGCTAGATAATCTATGGAAAAAAAAGACAACTATGATGGTAGGGATTGATATAGGATCTCATGCTGTCAAAGCGGTTTTGCTCAACCAAGGAAATAACGGGTATATTTTAGAAGATTATGCAATTGAGCCTATGAGTCGTGGTGCTGTGGTGGATCGTGAGATTCAAGATATTGAAGCCGTGGGTGAAGTGATTGCTAAGATTCGTAAAAAAATATCGATGAAGGCTAAAGAGGTCGCAGCTGCTGTATCAGGACAAACAGTTATTACCAAGATCATTTATATGGATATTGCGCTTAATGAAGATGAACTAGCGAGTCAAATTGAAATAGAAGCAGATAGTTTAATCCCTTATCCATTAGATGAAGTAAGTTTAGATTTTGAATCATTAGATGTTAATGAGTCAGATCCTAGTAAAGTAAATGTTTTACTAAGTGCCGCGCGAACTGAGTCTATTGAAGCACGAGTTGCAGCATTAGAGTTAGGTGGCTTCAATGCAAAAGTGATTGATGTGGAATCATATGCGGTCAGCCGCTCACATGATTTATGTTTATCGCAACTACCTGAAGATGCGGTAAATAAAATGGTCGCTATAGTTGATATTGGCGCTACCATGACTCTTTTTACCGCCACCAAGTCCGGAAAACATATTTATAGCCGTGATCAAATATTTGGTGGTGAGCAATATACTCGTTCAATTGTTTCTTACTATAATAAATCATTTGAAGAAGCCGAAGAGGCCAAAATCACTCATGATTTACCTCCCAATTATACTTTTGAAGTATTAGCACCTTTTCATACCATTTTAATGCAACAAGTTCGCAGAGCTATTCAAATGTTTTTGACCTCAAGCGGTGCAGATAAAGTAGACTATTTATTGATTTCTGGGGGAACGGCTTCTATTGAAGGCCTTGAAGCATTACTGACTGAGGAATTAGGTATTCATACTGTAATTGCTAATCCTTTTAATGATATGGAAATAGCAAAATCGCTAAATGCAGGTGAAATAAATAAAATTGCACCACAATTTATGGTTGCAACAGGATTGGCCTTAAGGAGTTTTACGCCATGGCATATATAAATCTTCTTCCTTGGCGCGAAGAAGCACTAAAAGCCAAGCAGAAGGAATTTTTTCTTATATTAGCTGCTGTATGCTTATGTGCATTTGCATTGGTATTAGCAGTGAACCTTTATTTTCAAACTCGTATTGATGGGCAGCTAACTCGAAACGCCTTTTTGAAAAACGAAATCCAATTATTAGATGTGCAAATTGCAGAAATAAAAACACTTAATGACAAAAAAGCATCATTACAAAAACGTATTGATGTTGTTGAGCAGCTACAACGCAGTCGAAATGTTGGTACACAAGTGCTGGATGAAATAGCGACAATTATTCCTAATGGTATTTATATTACGCAAATTGATAAAAAAGGTAATATTATTCAGCTTACAGGGAAAAGCGAATCTAATAACCATTTAGCTAATATGATTAGAGCAATTGAATTATCAGATTTATTTACAGATGCGACACCTGAATCAATTACTTCAGATGACGGTTCACCCAAGTTGTTGAGTAGCTTTAAAATGCGAGTAAAGATCAAAGGGCTAATGAATGACTCTGAGACTGGACTTAATCAAGCTGAAAATGGAGGTAACAAATGATAAAAATTAACGTTACTACCCTTTTTATAAATAAACATATTGAACGCAGTGAGGTGCACTTTGAAGTTTGATGCATCGCAATTTGAAAACTTAGAGCTTGAAAATATTGGTCAATGGCCTTCTGCAGCAAAGTTGGTACTTACTATATTTTTATCTGTTGTTGTAATTGGTTTAGGTTATGTTGGTTTAGTAAGTGATAAGATAAAACAACTCGAACAGGTTAGTGCGGAAGAAATATCACTTAAACAATCTTATAAAGCTAAATATCATGTAGCAGCAAATTTAGATTTATTTAGAGCGCAAATGCTAGAAGCTGAAGATATTTTTGCTAACCAATTAAAAAGCTTACCTAATAGCCATGAAACACCAGGCTTATTAGATGATATTACTTTTATTGGCACTATTAGTGGATTAGATTTTGTTAAACTTGAATGGCAGCCTGAAATAAGTAAAGAGATATATATAGAGTTACCGATAGATATTATTGTAAATGGCTCCTATCACTCTTTTGGTAATTTTGTTAGTAAAATTGCTGGCTTACCTCGAATTGTAACGTTACATGACTTCACAATCGATATGATCAAAACAAGTGATGATATGTTGAGTTTAAAACTAGAAGCTAAAACTTACCGCTACCAAGAGGCTAAAATAAAATGAAAAAATTAGCTTTAATATCACTAATGACAGTATTAGTGAGTGGTTGTTATGACGATACTGCAGATCTTAGCGCTTACCTTCAAGAGGTTAAAGCAACAACTAATAGTCAAATAGATCCGATGCCTGAAGTGCATCCATTTAATCACTATGATTATTCTGCATCTGATTTAAGAAGCCCTTTTTCTTTACCAAAACCTGAAGTTATTCAGCAGAAAATTCAACAAATGTCAGGGTGTTTAAGTCCAGATCCACGACGTCGTAAGCAGCCATTAGAAAAATTTGCTCTTGGTGATATCACAATGCGCGGTACGATGGGAGATGATGGAATGCTTTGGGCCTTAGTTGAGGCCTCTGACTTTACATTGCACAGGGTTGCTGTTGGTAGCTATATGGGACTATTTAATGGTCATATAACAGAAGTGAATGCAAAAAGTGTAAAGTTAACCGAACTAACACCAGATGGCGCAGGTTGTTGGATGGAACGTGAAACAGTGATTAAAATTGCTCTGTCAGAGTCTGAAGGGTAAAGGAAATACTAATGCTATTTAATAAAATGAAAAATTATAAAAATTTTACTGGTGCGGCTAACATGAAACAATTTCATCTGTATTTTTTAACAATGTTTACCATTGTAATAACCTCTTTTAATCTGAGTGCAGAGCAACTAAGTGACAGCAAATTATTAGGTCTTTTTTATAACACCATTCAAGATGATCAAATTGAATTGGTTTTCGAGTTCTCAGGCGAGATAGATTCTTTGCCATCAGTTAAAACTTCAATGGATTCTGCTTATGTAGAGATAAGTTTTTCGGCAAGTACGTACGATGAAAAAATTAAAGAAACCTTAATTAATCATGCTGGTATTACTAATGTAATATTAGATAATAGCTCAGGGCGAGTGGTTTCCTTAATCAACTTAGAAAAACTGTCTGTGTTTGATGTTGCTTTAAATGGAAATAAATTCTCTATCACGTTTAACTATGGGCAATCAGCAGAAATAGTTGAAGCACTTAGCCCAGCAGGCGAGCAATTTATTAATCATGTAGAATCAATTGATTTTCGCTTAGGTGAAAAAAATTCTGCTGAAATCCTCGTTTATCTAAAAGACAGTATGGTTGCTGTTGATGTGAGTGATAAGTTAGGAAAGATCAATGTTGAATTTCATAATACAAAAATAATAGAAGACTTACTTTATAAACTTGATGTTACCGATTTTGGTACGATTGTTTCAGGTATTGAGACGTTTAAAGAGGGTCGTAACGCTCGTTTAGTTATTGAGGCAAATGCGCTTTTTAACTTTTCACATCGCCAAGTTGATAACTTATTTATTTTAACAGTGAAAGAAAAAGAAAAGAAAGCTCCTGGCTATTTAGGTGATAGTGAAGACTTTACTGGTCGTACAATTTCACTAAATTTCCAAGACATTCCTGTTCGAACCGTTTTACAAATTATTGCTGATTATAACGAATTTAATTTAATCACAAGTGATACTGTTGCAGGAAATATTACCTTACGTTTAGATGGTGTTCCTTGGGATCAGGCACTTGATATTATCTTGAAAGTAAAAGGGCTTGATAAGCGCATGCAAGGTAATATTCTAATGGTAGCTCCAAGTGATGAACTTGCCGCACGAGAAGCTCAAAACTTGCAGGCTAAGCAACAGGTTGAAGAATTAGCTCCGTTGTATTCCGAATATGTGCAAATTAACTATGCTAAAGCGGGTGAGTTGGCAGAGCTGATTAAAAATGAAGATACAAGTATTTTATCTCCTCGCGGAAGTGTCTCGGTAGATGAACGTACCAATACGTTATTAATTAGAGATACAGCTAAAATTATTGAAGATATTAAACGTATGGCTAATGTTTTAGACATTCCAGTGCGTCAAGTTATCATTGAAGCGCGTATGGTAACTGTTAAAGATAATATCAATGAAGAATTAGGTGTACGCTGGGGCATTACTGATACAGGTAGCGATTTTGCAACGTCTGGTTCTTTGGAAGGAGCAAACACAGCGAATACTGGTGTTGTTCCCGCATTGGCGGATCGTTTAAATGTAAACTTACCCGTTGCAAATCCTGCAGGGGTTTTAGCGTTTCAAGTTGCGAGATTAGCAGACGGAACCATTTTGGATCTTGAATTAAGTGCGATGGAAAATGAGAACAAGGGTGAAATTATTGCCAGTCCTCGAATTACCACGGCAAATCAAAAAGAAGCTTATATTGAGCAAGGTGTTGAAATACCTTACCAGGAAGCCTCTTCAAGTGGAGCTACTTCAACGCAATTTAAAAAAGCGGTGTTAAGCTTGACGGTAACACCACACATTACTCCTGATAATAAAATCATATTAGATTTGGTTGTAACGCAAGATACTGTTTCAGACGTAACAAGTGGGCAAGCTCCTGCAATTGATACACAACGTATAGGCACACAAGTTCTAACGAATAACGGTGAAACAATTGTTTTAGGTGGAATTTATCAACAATCTATTATTAGTACTGTGTCTAAAGTACCTGTACTAGGAGATATCCCTTATTTTGGTTGGTTATTTAGGAATAGTAATCAGTTCAACGAGAAGAAAGAACTATTAATTTTTGTAACTCCACGTATAGTAACCGAGCATTTTTAGCATAAATTTGTAAATTATTTGTCGTTAAGTAAGCTTTTTCGCTCACTTAGCGACAATGTTACTTGCAATCTTACCCTAAGAGTTGCGATAATTACGCCCTTGAAATTTCCGAGGGAGACCTCTATAACGTCAAAAGGTACTTAAACAGATAGTGTTTATCCCCTTTTGGTATGATCTGAAACAAACGAGTATTAAGTAAATCTAATGGCAGAAAAACGTAATATCTTCCTGATTGGGCCTATGGGCGCAGGAAAAAGCACTATAGGTAGAGAGCTTGCTGACAGACTACATCTTGAATTTTTTGATTCGGATCAAGAAATTGAACGTCGTACAGGTGCAGACATTGCTTGGGTTTTTGATCTTGAAGGCGAAGCTGGTTTTCGCAAAAGAGAAGAAGGCGTTATTGAAGACTTGAGTGAAAAACAAGGTATTGTTTTAGCTACAGGTGGTGGTTCTGTAATCAGTGACCGAGTTCGTAATCGCTTATCTGCACGTGGCATTGTTGTTTATCTTGAAACTACTATTGACAAGCAAGTGGCACGTACTCAAAGAGATCGTCGTCGTCCGTTGTTACAAACATCAGAAAAGCCTCGCACCGTCTTAGAAAATTTAGCCGTTGAACGTAATCCTTTTTATGAAGAGATTGCTGATGTGATCATTAAAACTGATGATCAAAGTGCTAAAGTTGTAGCGCATAAAATTATTGAGCGTTTAGACTTTTAATTTTATTTATTATCCTTAGAAATAGTAGATACAAAAATGCCAACACTTCAGCTTGATTTAGGCACCCGTAGTTATCCCATTTATATCGATTCAGGTCTGTTTAATAAGCCAGACCTGTTTTCTTCCCATATTCGCAATAAGCGTGTTTGTATTGTTACTAATACAATCGTTGCGCCTTTGTACCTTGATATAATCAAAGAACAATTAACTCATTTTGAATTAGATGAAGTTATTCTTCCTGATGGTGAAGCAGAGAAAAGCTTGGCTAACTTTGAGCGTATCATGTCGCACTTATTAGCAAATGAGCATGGTCGAGATACCACTTTAATTGCTTTAGGTGGCGGAGTGATTGGTGATATTACTGGTTTTGCTGCTGCTTGCTACCAACGTGGTATCGACTTTGTACAAGTACCGACTACAGTGTTATCACAAGTTGATTCATCTGTTGGTGGTAAAACTGCAGTAAATCATCCGCTTGGTAAAAATATGATTGGTGCTTTTTATCAGCCAAAAGCGGTAATTATTGATATTGATAGTCTCAATACGCTACCTGAACGTGAGTTCAATGCAGGTATGGCTGAGGTTATTAAATATGGTATTTTAGGTGACTATGACTTTTTTGTTTGGTTAGAGCAAAATATTGCTTCAATTAAGGCTGGCGATAAAGACAAGCTTTCTCTAATGATAGAGAAATGTTGTCAATGTAAAGCTGATATTGTGGCAAATGACGAAACTGAAGCAGGCGTTAGAGCATTGCTTAATTTAGGTCATACCTTTGGTCATGCAATTGAAGCTGAACAAGGATATGGTAAATGGCTTCATGGCGAAGCTGTTGCTACTGGCATGGTACTTGCTGCTAAATTAGCAGTAGAAATGAATTTGATTGAAGTGTCAGATCTTTGTCGAATAGAATCTCTCATTCAAGCGTTTGATTTACCTTTAGTAGCACCGAAAACAATGACGCTTGATGATTTTGTTCGCCATATGCGCCGTGATAAAAAGAATATAGGTGGTAAATTGCGTTTTATTGTTCCTACAGCTATAGGTCAATCAGAAATACGCGACGATGTGACAGTGGAAATGCTTCAACAAATTCTATAATTGTTCTGTGCTTTCTAGAAGAGAGAAGAAAGCACACACTATAGAAAGGCTTGGGTATGTCAGCATTAGCGAATACGCGAATAAACCAAAAAATAATTAATGAGCAAGCTGATAATCGTATTGAAGGTGATATGGTAGATATATCAACAACACCAATTAGTGTTATCGCTCGTATTGATTACATACAACGCTTTTCAAAGCAGATGACTGTGGTCATCGATAACAACCCAGCTGCTTATTCTAAAGTAGCACGTCAATATTTAGCTAATATTAGTCAAGAATCTACTAACCAAGAAGCTAATGTTGCTTTCGTTGCTGCATCTAGCAAAATCAATGATATTCAAATGCGCTGCCGCTTAGTTGAGCAACTATTTGCGAATACCTTATTCGATCCTGAACAATCACTTGCAGTAAGCGTTTTACGTTTAGCAAAAAATAACAATGGTGCTATTACGGTAATTGTTGAGCATGCTCAGGCATTATCGTTACAAATTAAGTATGAACTTTGCCAGCTTGTTGATACAGCAAAGAAAACTCAAAACAACATCAATGTTGTAATTTTTGGCTTAGAGCAAGCAGCAATAGAAATAGGGCAAAACAGAACTATTTTTGAAAAGAAAACGAGTATTGTTGATGCAAGTAGTGGGCAAGTTATCGCTTTAGACCACGCTAGATTTAAAACCACTACAGCTGTATTTACTCATGATATACGACTTAAAGTTGGCTTGATTTCACTCTTTAGCTTGTTAATAATTGCTGCATCATGGTATTTATTGAATGAGTATGAAAGCATAAGTTTTGCAGAATTACCTGAAAAACCACCTGTTGTTGAACGTCCAGTTACAGTGGTTAAAAAAGTGGATATCATTGCAGCAGAAAATAAGTTAGCGAGTGTTGCTGATATTCATCTCGCGTTAACTGCACGAGAAAGCAGCCCGAAATCACCTGTAAAGAAAGCAAAAAGTGATGATATATTACAAGCACTTATGCTCAATGAAACTGTGTCGGATAATAATTTATCTATATCAAATGTTGATCAGCCAAAAATTGAATCTACTGCTATTCACAATAATGATAAACAAATTGTTTCAGAGAATTTACATAGTGAAAAATTAAAAGATTCAACTCCTGTTTCAAAGAAGTTTGATGAGCAGTACTACGCAAATTCAAAAGATGGATATGTTATACAAATAACTGGTTTTTCTGACTTAATAAGATTGCAAACATTTCTTAATGACAATCAAGCATTAGGATATTATGTGTATGAGAAAGACTTAAACACTAAAAAATTCTATGTAGTCACTTCTAAAGTGTTCAATGATAAGGCACAAGCAAGAGCAGCGATGAACCAATTGCCTCAATCACTAAGAAACCTAGGTTCATTTTTAAAGCCTGTTTCAATAATTAAGCGTGAAATAAATACCGTTAATCAGTAATTCAAGCTACAATTCGTTTCTAAGAATATATCAATAGAAATTACCCTAAAGCTGTTGATTTCAGTTGATATACTTTATTTAGACAGTATCTCTCTACACTTTATGTTTTTTAATAGTGTGATATAGAAAATGTCATTTACTTCAAAACAAATGTTTATGTTAGCTTTAGCTACTAATAATTTATAGGTTTCTTTTGTGACTAAAGCTCAACCAATTGCTGGTATGCGATCTGCCTTGAAATGGGCGGGTGGGAAAAAAAAAGTTATTAGTGAAATAGCTAGCCTATTACCTAAAAGAGGTAAAAAAAGGTTAGTAGAACCCTTCGTTGGTGGTGGTTCTGTATTCCTCAATTTAGATTTTGATGAATATCTCTTAGTTGATATGAATAAAGATTTAATCAACCTGTTCAATATTATTAAAAATCAGCCTATACAATATATTGAAGATGCTCAAAAATTCTTTAATGGTGATAACAATCAGCCAGAGAAGTATTACGAGCTACGTAGCCAGTTTAATCAATCTGTTGATCCATATGAACGCTCGTTATTGTTCTTATATCTCAATAGGCACGGTTACAATGGTTTATGTCGATATAATAAAAGTGGTGGGTATAATGTTCCTTTTGGGCGATACAAACACCCTTATTTTCCAAAAGATGAATTAGTTTATTTTTCCAAAAAAGCACAAAAAGCAACATTCATTCAAGGTGATTTTGAAACTGCATTTTCTCAACTTAAAGAGAACGATGTTGTTTATTGTGATCCTCCATATTCACCTATAAACCCAACATCAAACTTTACAGCTTATGCTGGTAATTCGTTTACTGATGCGGATCAAGAGCGTTTAGTTATTTGTGCAAAAGCGGCACAAAATAAAGGTATATCAACATTAATATCGAATCATTATGTAGATTTTACTCGTGAGCTATATAAAAGTGCAGATAAGAAGAAATTATTTCAGGTTCAACGCTCAATCAGCCAAAAAGGAAAAGGGCGAGTTAAAGTTAGAGAAATATTAGCTTTATATAAATAAAAAATAATAATTTATTCAAGTATTTGGCATCACTAATGAAACAATGGCAACGAGAGCTACAATAAAAATAATTACACTTATTATGCCCACACCAATAAAGTGGCTTAACTTACCTTGGCTAAAGTCTTTTTCTCTGTTTTTATTACTTTGTACCCCAAAGAATGCTGCGGCAACACTTTTAAAGGTATTTAATAATGATACGTTTTGATAAAACATCTAAGCTGCCTACTCATGAAAACGAGTAGAAACTATAATGTAATAATGCAACTAAATCTAGGAAATGCAAATGAATAGGTTTACTACTTTTAACTAAAAAAGCATTAATTATCATGAGATAAATTAATGCCTTTTGGTTTGTTAAAGTTGTTAAGTTACTTTTTTAATGAGTTGAACACTTATAGGTCAATCTCAACCGAGTAAGAAACGTAAAATTTCAGATCATCTTCACCAGCAGAAACACTATCGTCAAAACTGACTTTAGATACCCCAAAGGTAAAGCTTTCTTTGCTAATAGAAACACCAAAATCTGTAGATTCTGTAGAAAAATCACCACTATAATCACCAACATGTAGTGCGATTTCAGCACCACCTTTTAGGGCATAAGAATAATCAATACTAGCATAAAGAGAATCACCAAACTCACCACCGTCGCCACCTGCTTCTGAGTCAACTAATACGGCTAGGCCAAAGGTAAATCCAGCAGTTGAGAAGTTAGTGTAAATTTCAGAAAAGTCATTTTCATCAGCAATACTATCAGGGTAAGCATAGTAAATGTAACCTGCATCGTAAGATACATCTTCGTTGATACTGCCAGAATAACCTAAATAAAGGTCTAACTCTGTTTTCATATCTCCCCATGAAGCATTAGAAACCCAAGAACCAGCATAGAAGCCTGAGTCATGCGTATAATCAATACCACCAGAAACAGCAACATCACCATCTGTTTGCTCTAAACCGCGCCATAGGTAGTTACTTGTAGCTGCAACATTAGCAGAAAGGCCCTCTACAGCAGATGCTTGTGTTGATACAAATGTTGATGTCAGTAATGCTGAAGTTAATGTGATACTTAATAGTGATTTTTTCATGTTAATCTCTCTAAATTATTTATAAAGTTATGAATCTATCCTATATTTTGCAAAGATAATGCCTGAATAATATATATGATGTTTTTATTGTAAACTTCTTTGTAAACAGTCTGTTATAGAGTTTTCTCGGTTGTGATGTATCTTTTTATATTACTGATATGTTCTGTTTTGGTGCAGGTGAGCTCATCTTGGGCAAATTAAGTGCACTATTTCAACTCGTTATCACACTGCTTTTTAAGTAATGCTCAGAGGAAAAAGTGGTTGATTATAAATGATTCAATCTTCTAGCAGGCTGGAGCCTAAGTTGGGTTGCTATATATACTGCTTTGAAACTCGCATTTAGCATTAGCTTGGGTATAATGGCGTTATATTTTTTTAGGGCTTTCTTTTTATGTCTTCTTTTTTAATTGCACCTTCAATCTTATCTGCTGATTTTGCACGTTTAGGTGATGATGTCGCCAAAGTTTTAGCTGCGGGCGCAGATGTTGTACATTTTGATGTTATGGATAATCACTTTGTTCCTAACTTAACTTTCGGACCTATGATTTGCCAGTCATTACGTGATTACGGTATTACGGCACCAATAGACGTACATTTAATGGTGAAGCCTGTAGATAGTTTAATTCCTCAGTTTGCTAAAGCAGGTGCCGACATTATTACTTTTCATCCAGAAGGTAGTGATCATATAGACCGTACATTACAGTTAATAAAAGATCATGGTTGTAAAGCAGGCTTAGTATTGAATCCGGCGACTCCATTACATTGCTTAGATTTTGTTATGGATAAGCTTGATGTTATTTTACTAATGTCAGTAAACCCGGGTTTTGGTGGCCAATCATTTATTCCTACAACACTAGAAAAGCTGCGTTTAGTAAAAGAAAAAATAGCGCAAAGTGGTCGTGATATTCGCTTACAGGTTGATGGTGGCGTTAAAGCAAACAATATTGCTGAAATTGCAGAAGCTGGTGCAGATATGTTTGTTGCAGGTAGTGCTATTTTTTCACAACCAGATTACAAAGTCGCTATTGATGAAATGCGCGCAGAATTAACAAAAGTATCAAATTAAAAATTATTTAAGGTAAGAAACAAATAATGAGTAAACCTATTGTATTAAGTGGCTGTCAGCCATCAGGTGAATTAACGATTGGCAATTATTTAGGCGCATTAAAACAATGGGTCAATATGCAATCAGATCATGAGTGTTACTACATGTTGGTGGATCAACATGCTATTACAGTACGCCCTAAAGCAGAAGATTTACGTAAAGCAACACTTGATGGTTTAGCGCTTTATCTTGCTTGTGGTGTAGATCCACAGCAAAGTACTATTTTCATTCAATCTCATGTGCCAGAACATGCACAACTGAGCTGGGTTTTAAATTGTTACACCCAAATGGGTGAACTAAACCGTATGACACAATATAAAGATAAGTCGCAAAAATCTGAAGCAAACATGAACTCAGGTTTATTTACTTACCCTGTATTGATGGCGGCTGACATTTTATTATACCGTGCAGATAGTGTACCTGTTGGCGATGATCAAAAGCAGCATTTAGAATTAGCACGTGACATCGCTACGCGTTTTAATAACCTTTACGGTGATATTTTTACGGTACCAGATCCATTTATTCCTCAACATGGCGCACGAGTAATGAGCTTACTTGAGCCAACGAAGAAAATGTCGAAATCAGATACTAACCCTGGCAATTTTATTGGTTTATTAGAAGATCCTAAAAAGATCACTAAAAAGATCAAACGTGCAGTGACTGATTCAGATGAACAAGCGCGCATTTATTATAACTTGGAAGAAAAGCCAGGAGTGTCGAACTTACTCTCTTTACTTTCATGTGCAACAGGTAATTCAATTGAGAGTTTAGTACCTCAATATGAAGATAAAATGTATGGTCATTTGAAAGGTGATGTTGCTGATGCGGTAGTGGCTATGCTAGAGCCAATTCAAACAAAATATCATCAGTATCGTGAAGATCAAGCTTTTCTTGAGCAAGTAATGAAAAGTGGGGCTGAAAAAGCATCTCTTAGAGCAAATAAAATATTAACTTCAGTTTATGATGCTGTAGGCTTTATTCCACGCCCGTAAATACACCTTCTTATTTTACCCCTTCAACAAGCTTAGTTGAAGGGGTAAAATATTATCACTACTTATCCTGCGCTTTTTTACTCGTTCGTTCAAAAAGTTTATTACTGTCTGCAATAAACTCATCAGTATTACTACTGTTCATTAATAAAAAGCTTGGCGTCATAATGGTCGCATTATAGTGAACCCTAGGATCGAATTCCGGCTTTTTACTATATTGAATTAAATAGCTGCCACCAAATAGAAGTATAGTAAGGCTAGCTGAAATCACGATACGTCTCTTACTACTCATATGAAACCCTATATAACTGTTCAACCAGAAAAGGGTAAAGGCAAGTATTACGAAGATGAAAGTAACAAACATGGGTAACATGTTATTACTTGAACTATTAAAAACCACAATAGATTCTAAAATATCGCTGAACCACATCATATTAAATAATGCGAAGCTGACGGCTAGTTGTGACATCAAGCGGGCATCATGTTTGGTTAAGTGAGATACTAAAGCAACGCCAGCGGGCCAGAGAGCGAAACCTAATGTCATACTAATAGCAGGAACAAATAACTGACTGAAATTGACCTCTACCGGCCTATCAAAGTAAATTATGCCGCCAGCTATTATGGTAAAAAATGCGACACTAATAAATAGAGCAACTGGATGTCGCATAAAGTTAATAAAACTTTCAAAAGCACTAAAAGCAACTGTGGGCTCAACTGCATGATCACTAAAAAGTAAACGTAATTGGCTTTTCCCTAAACTAATAACATCACCATCACGTACAATATGTTGGTTTGCCTCATGTTTCTTTTCTTTAGGATTTTCTACAAAAGTACCGTTAACCGTTTGATTATCAGTGATCTGCCATTGATTGTTGATGCAATCAATACTGATATGGCTTGGACAAACATGAGGATCAGATAAAATAATATCATTATGGTAATCTCTACCGATATGAATACTGTTTTTGGCCATTTTATGTCTATGTAAGAGCTTGTGGTTACGATTAATCTCTTCAATGATTAACTCTTTCATGTCAGCTTTTTCTGTCACGTATTGCTCATCTACTAATTCCATGACACTGCCTCCATAAATTTACGAGTAAAAGTTAATGCATTTTTTTGATTAATTCCTGCAATAGTAAAATGGCTTACTAATGCTTGATCGTGTTTATCTATTGAGGCACTTAAATAGAGCACATCAAATAAATCGGGAAATTTTTTATAAGCTCGAGTACATAGAATACTTTTGTTCTCTATCATTTTATTGTCTGGCATCACTAAGTCATGATGGCATTGGTATTGTGTCACATTATCTTTATTAGCCCTGTTTCCTGCATTAGCATGGGCAATTTGCTGCTGATATAAATGATAAAACTTATTAGAACCAATATTATTAGCTTGCATATAACGAAATTCCATTTCCATTGCACCAGTAAAAAACTGTGAAGAAATATAGGTATTTTCATCTAATGAACAATTTGCCACAGCGGCTAGTATTAAGGCATCGGCTTTGTCAGCATTTGAGTCACCCCAACAACGAATAAATGGCACATCAATAATAGGAATCATGCCGTATTTGCCTAATGACTTTTCTTGCCATGTACTATTTAAAATTGCAGTCATTAATTTATTCTGGTTTGCTGTTAATTGTGCTGCCATTTGTGATTCGATTGATTCAGGAGGAGACAATAAAAAAGCTTCATATAATGTAGCTAATTTATCGTGTGGTACTAAAAATCCAATAGAATTTCCTGAGGTTGCTACGTTAATTCCAACAACTTTTGCTTGTTTATTTACTACTGGGCCGCCACTCATACCTGAGTTAATTGAACCAGTAAAATGAATACGCTCGTTAAATGATTCTTTTTTTAAACCATTATATGTACCAGGTACTACTATCATGCCTAGGTCATGGGGGTTACCCAAAGAGAATAATTGCTCACCTTTATGTGGTGCAGTAGCAGAAATTTTGAAGAAATTATCTTCTACGTCGCTTGCTGCGTCGATATTACGCTTAACTAATGCAAGATCATTAATTACATCAACACTTTTAAGTGCTAGTAAGCCGGTATTTCCTTCGCCATCTAAATACTCCATACGATACTTTTTAGGGTGTAGAGCATAGCTAGAAATAACATGATAATTGGTGGCTATAATGCCATCTTTACTAATTTGAAAGCCTGAGCCAATTGATGATTTTTCACCACTGGCTTTGTCTATTAATTTAATTTGGTAAAGGGAAGGTTTTAATTGGTTAAATAGTTGCTCTGCTTGTTCAGCGGCAAAACTACTAGTGCTTAGTATGATAAATACTAAGATACAAAAAGCTTTCATTTATATTCCTACTATAAAATTTCCACTCTATTGTGCCATTCTTTACGTATTAGTCACTTACTATTTTGACTAATCTATTATCTGACGTATTATGCGAGTTATTAAATGATAAATGAGTAATTTCATGAAAATAATCAAACTATTATTAACCACAGCTTTATTAAGCTATTTTAGTTCACTTGCTGTAGCAAATGATGGCAAAGAATTATGTGAGGAAGGAAGTAACGCATGTACTTTTGTACTGTTGAGTGAAGCTAAAAATGGAAATACTAGTAAAGTAAATAGCATAAATAAAAACCGTGCAAATAAGGCGCTATCACCCTTTTCTACATTTAAAGTTACAAATAGTTTAATTGCCTTAGATTTAGGGCTCATTAAAAACACTGAGCAAGAACTATTTTTTGATAAATCTACTTACCCAGTACAGCCGTGGTGGCCATCGGTATGGAAGTTACCTCATTATGATTTATCTACAGCGTTTAAGTTTTCTATGGTCGCTATTTATCGTCAGTTAGCAACTGATATCGGCAAACAGAATATGCTGAATTATTTAGATAGAATGCAGTACGGAAACCAAGATATTTCTTCCGGTTTAGATAGTTTTTGGTTAAATGGCAGCATGAAAATATCAGCTGTTGAGCAGGTCAACTTTCTTAAAAATATATATCATAATAATTTTGCTTTAAACGGAAAGGCAGTTGATAACTTAAAAAGCGTTATGCTAGCTGAAACAAATCCAAACTACCGTTTATATGCTAAAACGGGCGCAGGCAAAACTGATAATAAAACAATGCTAGGTTGGTATATTGGTTTTGTTGAAAATTCAGCAGGAGTGCACTTCTTTGCATTTAACTTTGATAGTGCTAGCTATGGTGAAATGAAAGCTAAACGCGTTAAATTAGCAAAAAATCATCTCAGACAAGCAGGCATAATAGAATAGCCTGACATTTTATTTCGATATTCCCCGTTGATAAAAATTAGCTTTATTGATCTAGTGCAAATAAGCTGATTTTTACCTGCGACAAATTGTCGCGTATTGTACATTTCCTTTTGTTTTAAATAAGTTAAGCTGTGAATATGTGCGCAATTAAATATATTCATTAACATGAAGTGAAATACTATGCGCACTTTTCTTACTCCTGCAGCAGTGGCTGTAAAAATAGTTTTATTATCAACTATTACCTCATCAACCGTACTTCTTTCTGGACAAGCTTTAGCTGACGAAGCGCCTGAAGCTATCGATGAACTAGAAGTTATTACTATCACAAACCAACGCCATCGTGGTCTAGAAGAAATGAAAGGCTATGCGCAAGGACATACCAGCGTGCCTGATTTAGCTGACTGGCTTACCTCTGTTCCGGGCGCTAATGTGAACAGTAATGGTCCTGTTACAGGTATTGCTCAATATCGTGGCTTATATGGCGATAGAGTTTCAGCGACGCTTGACGGACATCCAGTTATTGGTGCTGGGCCAAACGCAATGGATACGCCATTAAGTTATTCTACGCCATTAATTGTTGATTCAATGACTGTGTATCGCGGCATTGCACCAGTATCTGCGGGTATTAACACTTTAGGCGGCGCCATAGAAGTTAAAATGCGTAAAGCAGAAACCATGAATGCTAAAGAAGTTGCCTTATCCGGTGATATACAAGCAGGTTATCGTAGTAACAATAGTGCTAAAACATTGTCTGCTGTTACCAATATTACACAAGGTAATGTTGCCGTATTGCTATATGGTAATACTCAAACAGGCGATAGTATGGAAAGTGGTGATGGTACTACTATCGATCCAACTGATTTTGATAAAGTACAGTTGGGTGGAGATATTCGTTATATTAAAGATGATAATGAAGTTGGCTTTAGCTACCATTACACAGATACGAATGATTCAGGTACACCAGCGTTACCAATGGATATTGAATACATTGAGAGTCATCGTATTACCTTAGATGGTGCTTTTAATTTGGATGGTTGGCAAGGCGAATGGCAGTTGGGCTATATCGATGCAGACCATGGCATGACCAATTATTTAATGCGCCAAAATAATGATTTAACTAAATACCGTCTAAATACAGCAACAGCTGATAGTTCTGACTTTAAACTTAAGTTAACAAAAGGCTTTGGTTTTGGTGAATTAGCTTTTGGTGTTGATGGTTATTTTGCTACTCATGATTCAGTTATTACCAACCCAAATAACATGATGTTTAAAGTGGTTAATTTTAACGATGTTGAAGACAATCGCTATGGTATTTTTACTCAATGGCAAAACCAATTTGAGCAAACTAATGTACAGTTAGGTATTAGGTTAAAACGTGCAGAAGCTAATGCAGGTGAAGTTGGCTCTTCAATGGCAATGATGCCAAATATGATGGGTACACTAGTTAGTGAAGTTAGAAATAACTTTAATAACGCCAATCGTAAAGTATCAGACAATAATGTAGATATAGCCTTAAATACACAAACAACCTTATCACCTAATGTTTCTTTATCAGCCGGTGTTGGTATAAAAAGTAGAGCGCCTTCTTATCAAGAACGTTTCTTGTGGACACCTATGGAAGCAACAGGTGGTTTAGCAGACGGCCATACCTATATTGGTGACATTAACTTGAAGTCCGAAACGGCTTACCAAGTTGATTTAGGCTTAACCTATCAAGATGATAAATTTATGATAGCGCCACATGTTTTCTATCAATCAATTGATGACTATATTCAAGGCACGCCGATGGGCATGGCTGATATGTCAGCTAGAATGTTAGCCAATATGATGTCAGGTGATGCTAATCCGTTAAAATTTTCAAATGTGGATGCTAAGCTTTATGGTGTTGACCTAAATAGTTATTACCATATTAATGAAAGTTTCGAGCTATCTACAATTATTAGCTACGTACAAGGCGAACGTCGTGATATCGATGACAACTTATACCGCATTGCGCCACTTAATGGCCAAGTGAATTTACGTTATAGCAATGAAGACTGGATGGTTAAAACGAGTCTTGTTATGGCAGCTAAACAAAATGATGTATCAAGTACCAATGGCGAACAAAAAACTGCAGGTTACGGTATTGTGAATATTGATGCTCAATACTATGTTGATAATAATTTAGCTATACGTTTTGGTGTTGATAATATCTTAGATAAAAATTATCAAGATCACTTAGGCGGTTATAATCGTGTTAAAGGGACTGATATCCCTGTGTTATCAAGACTACCTAGTGAAGGTGTTAGTGCTTGGGCAGAAGTAACCTATAGCTTTTAAATTAGGTTATACCAACTAAGTAAATAAAACAAAGCCCTGAAATATCAGGGCTTTTTTATGTTCTAGATCAATAATAACGAATAAACCACCTCGATAACTTCATGTTCGCGACGTTATGTCACACTGCAAAACCTGAAAAAACTTTTACTATAGCGTCAACTTTAATCACCGATAAATTCACGACGTTATGAATAAAAAAATAAAAACCTCTTTACTCTCTCTTCTTGTAAGTCAGTACTGTGGCTCTGCGTTTGCAGATACACCAGAAATGGATGAAGGAGCTGGTTTTGAACGTATTACTGTTACAGCTACACGGCAAGAATCGTTAGATACAGACTTAGCCATGTCAGTAAAAGGCGTAGGAAAAGATGAATTAGCGCTTGATAACGGTCAACATGTTGCTGAATCACTAAATAGTATTTCAGGGGTATTAATTGATCAGCTATCTGGTGGTCAAGGCCATAAAGCTGCGATTCGAATGCCAATGAATACAGGTGGTTATTATTTATACTTACAAGACAACATACCACTGCAATCAGCAGCTTTTTTTAACCATAATGCTTTATGGTGGTCTAGCTTTAACTCTAATGTTGCGCGCATGGAAGTTTTAAAAGGCGCAGGTACAGCCCTTTATGGCTCTGGCGCAGTAGCAGCCACCGTTAATATTTTATCAGCAGATGTTGCCGATACGCCGCAAACAAGTCTTGATTTAATGCTAGGTGAAGATGAATACACAAAAGTACAAGCCAGCCATAGTAATAAGCTGTCTGATACACAAGGTTTTCGTATTGCAGGTTCATATTTAAAAAATGATGGCTGGCGTGACCATACAGGCTCAGAACGAGCAGAAATCACCCTACGTCATGAGTTAGAACTAGGTGACAATGAGCGTTTAGTGACCTCTTTTGTTGCTTCAGATCTTGAGCAAGAAATGGCAGCAAGCTTAACGAAAGACTTATACGATAATGATAAAACCAATTCAGGTCTTTCTCCAGATGTATTAGCTAGCGATCCATTACGTAAAACTAAATATATACGCCTTTCAACACAGTGGGATAAAGTTGATGGAAATAACTTCTATTCTCTAATTCCTTATTATCGCTATCGCACTAACGACTATACAGCGACATGGAATAGCAATATGCCTAAAATTGAATCTTCGGTACAAACCTTAGGTTTATTGGCATTAGCAAATTTTGAACATGATAGTGGTAGTGAAACAACTATTGGTATGGACATAGAGTTAACTGAAGGCGATCAGCTCTCGTATCAACCGATTGATTTTACAACAACAGGTTGGGGAGCTGATACCTATATAAAAGGTGAAAAATTTTACGATGACACTACGCAATTCACCAGTATTTCACCGTATATTCAACACAAACGTAGCTTAACGGAAAATCTAGATTTAACTCTAGGTGCTCGTTATGACTATGCCCAGTATGATTTTGATAATCACTTAGGTATTTATGGTGATATTGGCCATGGCAAAATAAGCGTTAAAAATCGCACTGATAACTTTAACCACTTTAGTCCTAAAGCCAGTTTAAATTATCACTTAACGGAAGATAGCAGTGTTTATCTACGCTACGCTAATAGTTTCCGTTTACCTACCGCAGGTAGCATTTATCATTTAACAACCAAAGATAGTGGCGATGCCAAAGCAGTTGATCCTGAAACGTCAGATACTTTTGAAATAGGCTATAAAGCAAATTGGGAAACGGTATCTTTTGATAGCGCAATTTATTATATGGATGTTGAAGACGGTATTGTTCACGCCTATAACGATGAAGGTCAGCGCTATTTAACCAACGCAACACGTGTTATTCATAAGGGAATTGAAGCTTCTGTTACCTGGCAAATTAATGAGCAGTTAAATATCAGCACAGCATATAGTTTATCAAAGCATGAGTTTGATGAGTACGAAGGGCTTTCTGGCAATGAAATGGCAGCAGCACCGGATTATATTGCTAATATGCGAGTACGTTATATGCCTGAATTTTTACAAGGTTTTACTGCCATGTTAGAAGTGCAATCTATTGGTGAATATTGGTTAGATGATGCTAATACCCAAGATGATGCAGGAAATGACCGTATTGAAGACGGTTACACTATTGGCAATCTGAAAGCCCGTTATCAAGTATCAAAGCAGCTGGCATTTCATGCTCGAGTACTGAACATTACCGATGAAGAGTATGTTCAAGAAGCGTCGTACAGATACCGTAAAACTACCTATTCACCTGGTGCCCCACGTACAGCCTATGTTGGCTTAAGTTATCAGTGGTAAGGAATAAAATATGTCAATATTAACTCGTATAGTTTCTGTTTTTGTTGTTTGCGCTTCAATGAGTGTAATTACCAATATAAGTGAAGCCGCAGGCCATAATCATCAAGCCATGCAACCTCAAAAGAAACAAATGGCTCGTTGTGAAGGTACTGAAATAATATGTGCTAAAACAGTTACTTCGGCCTTTGCGCCTAATGGTGATTTATGGCGTTTGTGGGCTTTAGATTCAAGCATTTATTTTCAAATTTCAAAAGATGAAGGGAAAACATTTTCAGAATTTAATCGTATTGGTATTGATAAAGAAAAAATTTCTGCCCGTAATGAAAACCGTCCTAAAATAGCTTTTGACAAATACCAAGGAGTGTATTTGTCATGGGCTACGCCGAAAAAGAAAAAGTATACTGCTGATGTGCGTTTTTCTTATTCTAGCGATTACGGTAAAACCTTCACTCAGCCAGTAACTGTTAATGACGATAACTTATTAACAGGGCATAGTTTTAATGAGATGTTAGTAACAGAGGAAGGAGATATAAGTATTGTTTGGTTAGACTCAAGACACTCATATCAACTTCGCAAACAGGGCAAGAAAACGAATGGCTCTGCGCTATACCTTGGCAAAGCTAACTATAGAAAAGGTGAGAAAACTTTTTCAAATGAGCAATTAGCTAATAATACCTGTGTGTGTTGTCGTATTGCTATGAACTTTAATAATAATGGCGAATTAGCGGTATTTTGGCGACATATTTATGGTGATAATATTCGTGAATTTGCACTAATGACTTTGGCTCAAGGTGATCGCAAGCAGCAAGCGCCTTATCAAATAAGTTTTGATCGCTGGAAAATTAATGGTTGCCCGCATCAGGGTGGAGCCATCAGCATTAATGAAAATAATCGTTACCACTTAGTCTGGTTTAATCAGGGAGAAGTGGGTAAGGGCATTTTCTATGCATCTAGTGATGATCAAGGTAAAACTCTAAGCAAACCTGTATCTGTCGGTATGCAAAGTGCGCAAGCTGCTCATCCTCACATGAAAACTAATGGAACTAGAGTTGATATTGTATGGACACAGTTTACTGGCACTGAGCATGAACTTTGGCATCAATATTCAAATGATAATGGTAAATCCTTTAAACAAGCGGTGATGATTGCAAAAGCATTTAATGGTTCAGATCGCCCTTTCATTTTGACTAAAAATAACGTGAGTTATGTTTCATGGCAGCGTCCTAGACAAAGTCACTTGGTTAAAGCGCTATGAGTTTTGTCAAAAAACTGGGTAGTATTATCTTGATTTGGTTTTTACTTGGCAGTGGCATAGCTGTTGCTGAGTCAGTGGCTTTTGATAAAGAGCAGTTCGCTGCCTTAAAAAAAGGAAACATGGGTAAACAGTGGTTGATGTTATTGTGGTCTGTTGATTGCCCTCCCTGTTTTAAAGAGCTAGCTATACTGCAAAAATTGAAAGGTCAATATGATGATTTAGCTGTAGTCATTATTAACACAGATGCTAATGATGAAATAACAGACGAGCGTGTTGATAGTATTGAAAAATTTAAATTAGACAATCTTGCTAATTTCCATTTTGTTGATGGTAAAGGCGATCAAAGTCGATTCTATATTGATCCTAATTGGTATGGTGAATTACCACGAAGTTATTTTGTCGAAAGTGATGGTACATTTCATGGCAAAAGCGGTTTGGTTAATCAATCACTCTTAACAAAGTGGTTAATCGATTAAAAAACTGTTTTTCATTATTCCAATAAAGCGTTGTATTTAAAGCTAACAAAGCCAAAGCCAAAGCCAAAGCTAATTATTATTAGTTTTGGCTTTTGTATTTTATAGTTGGAATTCTTTATGGCTACTTAAAAGCAAACATTCGACTCGTCATAAATAATGGCAATATTTACCCTTAACTTTCATTGCATCTTCAAAATAGGTGTCATAAATTATTATCTGAAGAGTACATAAATAAATCAGCTTTTTAAAGAGTGACATAAAGCATGAAAGATAACTTAACTTTTGAGCAAGTAGAGCAGTACTTACTATCTAAGCCTGAAGCATCTTTGTACTACCCATTTGGCGATGGTGTAAAAGTTTTTCGAGTAAAAACTAAAATGTTTGCTACTTTGGCGTTAGGTAAAATGGGCAAGGGTGATGATGAAAAACAAGATTGGTGGTTGAACTTAAAGTGTGACCCTGAAGAAGCTCTAATGCTAAGAGACATATTCCCTGCAATTATCCCTGGCTATCATATGAATAAAAAACTATGGAATACCGTTATTCTTGATGGCTCAATTCCACAAGGGGAAATTGAGCGCATGATAGATAATTCATTTATGTTGGTGGTGAGTAAAATGGCTAAAAAAGATCAAAAATCGATCTTAATTCAGCTCTAGTAATTTTACTTGTATATAATCATAGTTAATAAAGTATTAATTAATAAAGACTTACATGAGCTCTACTCAGAATTAGATAAACTGACAATCAAACAGGAAATCACCAATCAGAGATGCATTACCTAAAGGTGCTGTTAGCCTTCGTGATTACAAAAATTGCATACTATGATATTAGCAAAAAAATCAAATATTTAACTGTTGTAGAGTAAAATGTAAGTGACGCTTAAACTTGCCTCCGTAGTCCCCTCTAAATTGATCTTAAGAATTTGTGTAGTTTGCTAACTCTACTCAATGAAAGTATTAACGCCTTAATTATCATGATCTGCTTTAATCCCATTTTAATCAATGAATATAGGCTTATTTATTTGCTCACCTTAAGTTGATTAATGCATCTACTCTATTGATCTATAAACATTAAGTATAATAAAATTAGCTATTACTTTTAGTAGAGGTTATATCATGAAATGGACTGAAGACGTAAGATATGAAACAAGAAATGGTTATGGGACCGTCACAAATTCATATGTTGCGAAAGATCAATTTTCTGCTGGTAATGCAATCGGTAGTGCATCAGGACTATTGATGACAATAGCTGTATTTGTTTTTTTTAGTATCGCCGCATTATTAGTTATCCCATTATGGTTTATAGTAAATCAAAATCTTTATAGACTGGATAAAATCAACTCTATTTACGATACAACTCAGAGTAACTTTGTAAACCTAAAAGAAAGCCTCAATATATCAAAAGCATTTTCTGCCTTTAAAAAATCTATCAAAGTTAAAACTTATTTATTTAATACACTTTATCTTCTGTTTTTTTTAATTTCTATATTCGCTTTTACAAGTATTTCGACAGGAGAGTGGTGGGTAAATGCACTTTTCGGTGGGTTGTTTTCTATTCAAGTGTTTTTTCTTATATATTTATTCTTCTTTTCAAATAAAGATAAACAAGTTAATACATTGTTTAAAGAGCTTAAAATTAAAGAAAAAAAATGGATAAATACAATAATGAAGCTGTTGTTAGCTACTTATTTGAGTACCACTCCATTGACTGTGAATTATGCGATACAGAATAATGTTGTTCAGTCATTCACTGCAAAAGTTATCTATGCAATTCATAGCAGTTTCAAATTTCACCCTTCAGAAAAAGAAAAACATATTTATAGCCTTTACAATATGGGATTAATCTCAAGTAATAATATATTTAAGGCTTCTTCATCTAAGTATGTTGCAGACACTAGGCTATTAGATTATTTGTTTGTTTTGTATAAAGAGAAAAAAGACATTGATAGTTACTTTAGTAATAATGAAAATAAAATATTAGAAAACCAATTTGAAAGGATCCTTTCATCATCACCTTTAATCAGAGATTTTAACGAATCAAGTAAAGATACAATAAACAGTAAAAGCAAATATCGATTTATAAGGCAATTAAGAAATAAATATAAAGACAATTTAACTGATTTTGAACCCTATGATAATACCTATTCTATGAGGGATTTAAATATTACTTTCTATGATATAAAGTACTTTAATATGGATGATTTAGAAGAAATGACCTTTCCATTATCTATTTTAACCTCATTAGGATTACTTTTATTGATATTGGCTTTTTATAAAAAAACTCTACAAGAATCATATATAAAAAATAAGACCGATTAATATAATATTTGACCTGCGGAACAAAACTAGGGCAGGTGCTGATAAGACATACAGAATCAATTGTATTCTATAATGTTATTGGATGCGAAATATATTGAGTATTCTATAATGGTTTCACTCTGACTAACTTTGCTATAAAAAAGTGTAATGATTTATCTCATAAGTTCCGTTAAAAAGTAAGAGTTTTGAAGCAAATAGCTATTTTCCTTAGTATATGAGAATAGTTAATTTAGTTTTTTGCTACAAATCACTATGGGTATATTGATACTCATGAATAAACGCCTTTGGAATACCGTTATATTAGATGGCTCAATTCCACAAGGTGAAATTGAACGAATGATTGATAATTCGTTTAAATTGGTGGTTTGTAAAATGACTAAGAAAGAGCAAAAGTCGATCTTACTTCATCTGTAATCTAATTTTTAAATAGTGATTTTAAATAAAAATTTTTCAACTAATAACTTTTTTGTCGACCTGCTGATAACTAATAGGAAAACTATAAAAATGCGTATTATACTGAGCTTGTTGATTGTAATTATTTTAAATGGCTGTGCTTCTTTAAACAAAAGTAGTCAGTTGTCTCAAGTGGTAAGTGACTATTTTGATACTTATTCAAAACGTAATGACTTTAACAAGTTTATGGCATTTTATGCTGATAATGCTCATTTAAAAGATATTGTTTATGGCAACAGCTTTGATAACAAAATGGAAATAAGAAACTTTCTAGATTGGAATAAAGGAGAGTTTAAAATCTTGGGTGGTAAAAAAGCTTTAACGGTCACAAGGCATACCTACGGAGATAACTCTGCAATAACTGAAGGCTTCTTTCATCGCTTTAGCTATGATGGAGAACGGTTAGGACCATGGCTTTTTGTTATAACACAAGAGTTTGATTCTAATAATAAGATTATTCGTCAAACAGATTGGATTAACTATACACCTAGAAGTAGCTTCTTGGGTGGTGAGAATATGAATGATGAGATTGTAAATAAATAACTTTCTATTATATAAAACTTGGTTTGATGTAATTCAGTTTAAATATATATCGAGAATATTATTTAATTGTTATATTTGCCTTGAATCATATGCCCAGTGAAGTAATGCTTGGCGCTGCTTCTTTCTACAACTAAAATCATATGGTTCACAAAACTTAACAACAGCACTGTAATGCCTTTTAAACGCAACCCAACGTTTTATTTGTCTTAGGTCTTCATCACATGTTCTTCTACCTAAGTAATAGCGACAATACCATTGAAACCAACCTCGGGGATCTTGTGGATGAATCCACCCTTTAGCCTGCCATTGTTTTATTGATTGTGAGGCATCTACGTTAAAGTAATTTAAGCTGATGTCTTTCTGCTTAGCATTTAGTTTTGCTTTTTCAAACCAATAGTCAGGAAATTCTTGCTGACAGTCTGTAAGGTATTTTCCTCCGAATACACCTAAAGATAACATTTCAGCGGGTGTTAATTCTGGATTGAATAGCACATGAAAATTCTTTCCTTCATTTTCAACAAGCTGATAAACATAGCCTTGTTGCATTTTATCATTCACTGTTATTGTTTTCATACGCTATTAAGTAACATGAGTTCGCTTGGGTGAGGGCACAAATAGAAAGAGTTTGAAATATACTCATTTGGATATTTTCTAAAATGATGACGTAATAGTGTTATTGGCACAATTAATGGTAGGTAACCATGGTTATATTGCGCTATTGTTTCACATAGTTCTTGCTTATCATCTTGGCTGATATGCTTCTTAAGGTACCCTTGTATGTGTTGTAGTGTATTTGCGTGATTGGATTTAGTTGCTCGGTTTTTTAATAAAAGCATTGCTTGTGAGATGTAGCTTTGTGCAAGTGACGTAATATTTTCACAAGGTTGTGCTAATAAAGCGCCTAGTGTTTTTAACAGTGTTTGATCATGGCTCATGTATATATATTTGTGCTGAGCATGGAACTGTTGAATATCATTTAAGGAAAATGTAGTTGAAGTTAATTGTTGCCAGCGAGCATAAACAAAAACACGTTGAATGAAGTTTTCTCTCAACACCATGTCGTTTAATCGTCCTTCCTCTTCAATGGGAAGATTGGGAAAATTATCTATGAGCTTTTGAGCATAAATTCCCACACCATTTCGCTCAGGCATACTGCCGCTATATACCTTAACTCTTTCCATACCGCAGCTAGGAGAGTCTTTTTTTAATATATAACCTGAGATTTGCGATTGCCACGATATTTGTTCATCTGCGATGTTTTTTAATCTGTCAGTAACATCTAAAGTTTCATCTTTAGTACCAACACATTTTATTTCTTCGTTTTGAAGAGTTAAGCGAATGGGCTCTCTGGGGATACTCATGCCACTTGCTACTTCTGGACAAAAGCGTATGAACTCAAAATAATGACTTAACGTATTTATTACATATTGGTTTTGTTTATGACCACCATCAAAGCGAACCTTGTCACCTAATAAACAACTGCTAACGCCAACTTTTATCTTATTCGTATCCGTTTCCATCATAAGAAAATCACCTTATAAGCAAGAGGCTGATTAATTCATAGTAGGTATATTTATATATACTATCAAGGACTTTGATAACTTTAGCCCATGAAGGATAAATTATTTCTAATGCTTTTATGGTAATCTTGCTTGATAGAATTATTTAATAAAGAAATAGAAAATGAAGAAGTTTTTTTTATATAGCAGCTTAGCTATTTTATTTTGTTTTACTCCTATTACGAAAGCTACAGGAGGTGCTGCAGTTGCAATGCCTGATAGCTATAGTGCTCAAACTGCGAAGAAAGTATTGCAAAATGGTGGTAATGCTATTGATGCTGCTATTGCTGCCCAATTTGTACTGGCTGTAACGCTACCTGAAGCTGGAAATATCGGTGGCGGTGGTTTTATGACTATTGTTAAGGATGGTAAAGCTGACTTTTTAGATTATCGTGAAGTTGCCCCTCAAGCTGCTCATAGAGATATGTATTTAGATAAGCTGGGAAATGTAGTGCCTAACTTATCTCTTTACGGAACCTTGTCAGCAGGAGTTCCTGGCACTGTTGAGGGGATGTGGCAGGCTCATCAAAAATATGGCTCGAAACCTTGGAAGGAATTACTTGCTCCGGCTATTTCACTAGCCGTTGATGGATTTATTATGCATCAAAAATTGAAAGAAGGGATAAGCTGGCGAGTTGATAGTTTTAAAAAGAAAGGTATAAACGTTAATTTTTCTAGCTATTTTAGTCATGCAGAAACAGGTAAAACTTTTAAACAGCTAGAGTTGGGTGAAACGCTTAAAAGAATTGCAAGTGAAGGCAGCAAAGGTTTTTATCAGGGAAAAACGGCTAAAATCATTAATGATTTTATGGCGAAAAATGGTGGCATTATCACATCAAAAGATTTAGATAAGTACCAATCTACGTGGCGAAAACCTATGCAAATGAAATGGCGAGGCTATGATGTTGTCACGGCTCCTCCTCCAAGTTCAGGCGGTATCGCAGTGCTTCAGTGGTTAACAATGTTTGATTTTGTTAAAAAGGATTATAACATTGAACATAATTCTACCGAGTATATCCATCTATTATCAGAAATTGGCAAAAGAGTCTTTGCAGACAGAGCAGAGTACTTGGGCGATCCTGATTTTTATCAAGTGCCAGTGACTGAATTATTAGATAAAACCTACCTTGCAAACAGAGTTGTTGATATCTCTTTAAATCAAATTTCATCAACTGAGAAAATTGCTCCCGGTCTTAATGAGAGTAGAGATACAACTCACTTCTCTATTGTTGATCAATGGGGAAATGCAATTTCTAATACTACAACCATTAACTACCCATTTGGTAGTGGTGTAGTTGTTGAAGGGGCGGGTTTTTTGTTGAATGATGAAATGGATGATTTCAGTGCTAAACCCGGTGTTCCCAATGTATTTGGTGCTGTTGGTGGAGTTGCTAACGAAATTCAGCCAAATAAACGCATGTTATCTTCAATGTCTCCAACTATATTATTAGATGACGGCAAAGTTAAATTGGTGACAGGTTCACCTGGCGGAACCACAATTATTACCTCGGTATATCAATCTATACTGAATGTACTTGAATTTAATATGAATGCTGAAGATGCGGTTAATAGTCCTCGTTTTCATCATCAGCTTTTACCCAAAGATGAGATTTGGCATCATGCCAATATTGACGAAAATGTATTAAATGAATTACGCAAAATGGGCTATAAAACTGAGCATGATAAGTTTGGCGATTTACAATTAATTATCCAGAAAGAAGGTAAACTAAGTGCAGCTTCCGAAGGTGGCAAGTTCAGCCGAGGTGTTTCACTTACTTTTCATTAGTGCTGATCGCATGACACACAATCGTATGATTTATTATACGATTGTGTATAAGGAGTAATTTACATATCAAATATAGCTTTGATGACTATTCATTGATGCGAAGTTTGCTGTAACCTAAATTATTTATAAGGTTTTCTAAGTAATTTTGAGTTTCTATTGAGAAGTTATTCCCATAAATAGGAAAATAAACTTCTTTATCAAGAATGAACTCTATTCCCGTTACATCGATAATTCTATTATCTTGAGCCCACACTAAATTTAATAGAACATTTTCATCTAAGTTTAAATTGGTCAGCTGATTGTCATTGAGCCAGACTTTCTCTAAATTATAATTATTCGATAAATCTATTTCAGCTAATTTATTGTGGCCTGTATCAAAGTATTTCAAAGCTGAGTTATTTGAAAGATCAATAGAGCTAATTTCATTACTTCTAATCATAAGTTGAATTAAATTAGTATTTTGAGAGACATCCAAATTACTAAGTTTATTACCTGAAATATCGAAGACAGTTAAACTTAAATTTTGAGAAATATCGAAAGTATTGAAGTTATTGTTATATATAAAAAGCGTTGTTAACTTTTGCAAGCTAGATATGTCAAGCTCGGTTAGCTTGTTGAGAGGGAGATGTAGCTCCTCGAGTTCGGTTAGTGAGCTTATATCTATAGCAGTAATGTCTGTATTTGAAATATATAAAAAAGTTAAAGAGGGCAGGTATGGAAAGATAACGTTGTCGCCTATATTGCCTTTAAGCGTTAATCTGCTCAAGTTAACTAAAGTACTTAACTCTTGAAAATGGCTAACGTCTTTGCAAGAAAGATGTGTAACCTCATCAATTGTTGTGAATGTTGTAGCATCTAAACATCTTGCTAGCTCATTGTTTTGAGTATTAACTTGCTTTGATAAGGGAAGCAGACGAAAAGTTGTTTGAATATTACATTCACCAGTAATAAGTCCAGTAGTATAAAGACCATTATTGAGCGCACCATTACAGCCCGATATAGAATCTATTTCATAATTTTCGGCAGGCTCTACTGAAAAAGTATAAGACGTATTTTCATTGACGGAAATGTTGCTTGGACTAACAGTGCCATTTATTGTTTCTAAAGCAGTTACGGTATAACTTGGAGCAGTGTAGATAATTGCTAGACTATGGATAGCTTCTGTGGAAGCACCCGATAGATCTTTTACGGCTATGCTTATATTAATTTCTACATTTTCTGTGATATCAGGGGTGGTAAAGCTAACTTTATTGCCGTTTTGAGTGAAATCAATATTATATCCCGCAGGAAATATCCAATTATATTCGGTGATAGCATCTCCATCAGGGTCACTTGCTAATGCTATTAGCTCAATAGTTTGCCCATCATTCGCACGGCTAACACCAGAAATACTTACAATTGGTGGATGATTAATCTCTTCTATGGAGACACTTTGATCCCCTCCATTTCCACCACCACAACTAATTAAAAATGTACTAAGAAGAGTTTGTGTGAATATTTTAAAAAACGAACAATGTTTTAGCATGAAAGTTATTATTTCCTTATAAAAGTATAAATGTACGTAGCCTAAATTTTGGCATCATTTTAACTGTTTTTATTGGAAAAAATAGTACTAAACGCTAAGTAGTGTAACCTTAATTAGCTTTTATTATGGATATTAACATTTTGTGCAGGCTTTAATTTTAGTTGAGTAACCAATGAAGTTGCCTTCTTCATCGACGGAAAGCTCACAACAATTGTTAAATAGCTTTAAGAGTGCCTGACGACTTTTTTTTATTCTAGACTTTAATGTTGAGTACTTTACTCCCGTTTGAAGGGCGTAGTCTTTTTGTGAAATCCCTTCAATTTCAATGGCAGTGAGTAATGTTGCTTAGTTATCTGGTAAAGCATGGATAAAGGGAATAATACATTGTGAAAGTTGTTGGAATATATTCTCTTCTTCTTTGTCGTACCAAAGTCCATCATCGACCGTATTTGAGGAGTAGCCTCGCTTACGGTAATAATCGATGATGGTGTGATTAACAACTTGAAATAGCCATGACTTTACTTTTTTAGCTTCTTGAACCTTATGTAAGCTTTGAAAGGTTTTTAATTTTTTAAGGTATGCTTAAGCTATTTTCACGCTTAAGCATATTAATAGTTAATATATGCTAGATAATACTTTTGAGAACCATTTCATTTTCATTATAAAGCCGTTAGTGCGGCTAACTCTTCAGAAAATAAATCGGTTAAAAATATTAATGTTGGAAAAACATAAAAATAGCCACGCATTAACTTTTGAATGGTGGCATTAGCATGATTTATCTCCATAAAATAATCTATAATTCGTCTTCCTTTATAAGCAATAGAAAAACAAATAATAGCCGTGATGACTATGTGTGGTTCAGCTGTTTCTGCAACGAAAGCATTAAATGAAGTAATTAGCATTAAAATTAGCCATGAAATATCAATCATGTTTAATTGCAATGGTGCTCTATTTTTTAACATGATTTATCCTTAACGTAATACGTAAAGTAATGGAAATATAATCACCCAAGCTAGATCAACCATGTGCCAATAACAGGCTATAGCAGTAAATCCTATATGATTATTTTGGGTGTAGTTTCCAACTTTAAGCTGTCTAATTGCCCACAGTAAGCTACCGCTTGCCCATGCGACGTGAAGTAAATGGTTGAAGGTTAAATAATAATAAACGGCAAAAAAGTTATTGGTATTGGTTGTGATACCTTGATCTGCATTCCAGTGGTATTCCCAAACTTTAATTACCAAATAAAGCCCGCCACAAAATACAGCCCCCCATAACCAATGAATACTTTGTTGCGGTTTATTAAGACGAATAGCGGCTAATGCTTTAGCCACAAAATAACTACTGGTGATTAATGCAAACGTATTGAGTGTTCCACCTAGTGTATTGAGGTGTAAAGGGCCTTGATTAAATTGCTCTGGATAGTGAGCTTTGGCAAGAAAATAAACGAAGAAAAATAAACCAAACTCTGTTAATTCAGCAAATATACCGACCCAAATTGCTTTATTTCCAGGTATCTTATTTAATGTTTCTGGCTCCTTAGTAACTTCACCATTACCATTTAGATAAAATTTTTCTGTATATGCTGATGTTATTTGTTCGCCTGAAGTGAGCATTTGAACTTGCATGTTATCACCTTGTACCTAAGTAATAGTCGATGCTTACTTGAATGAAAAACTAACTTTGTTTCATTAGTTTTCTATGCAAAGTAAGCACCTTTAGCTATGGACGGTTAATCACGGAAAAATACCGTACTTTTTTGCAGTTGAATGTCAGGTTGCTCAACAGCTTGAATAGTAAAGTCAATGTCAGTTATTTTCTTATCTAAAAGCATTCCGTCTATTGCTAGTGTCACAGGTACTTCTCGCATAACTCCAGCGCCTATGAGTAACTTTTTAGGAAGTTCAAGCTCTACGCCTAATTGAGTCTGTATATTGGCAACATCAATATCATAGTGTAATGGCGTTTGGCTTTTATTAAGTATTTTTAAGGTATAAGTATTTTCAACTATGCCTTCATAGTTAACTCGGTATAAAGCATTTCTATCACGAATTATGTTGGCTTCTAGTGGAATTCTATTACTGATCCATATTCCTAGTAATACGGTAAATATCAAACTTAAACTACCGTATGAAGCTAGTTTTAAATTAAAGCGTTTAGTCTCTTTTCCTGCTAACTTTTGTTCACTGGTGTAACTGATTAAACCTTTGGGGTAATTAAATTTATCCATAGTTTCGTCACAGGCATCAATACATAATCCACAGTTGATACATTCATATTGAATGCCATTACGAATATCAATACCAGCAGGACAAACATCAACGCATAAATTACAGTCGACACAATCACCTAAACCTAGTGCTTTGGCGTCATCTTTACGTTTACGTGGCGCTCTGTTTTCACCACGCTTGCTATCATAGGCAACGAGTAGAGTATTTTTGTCAAACATCGCAGACTGAAAGCGAGAGTATGGACATAGGTGAATACAAACGTGCTCTCTCATCCAGCCGGCATTTGCATAAGTAGCGATGGCAAAAAATAATACCCAAAAAGTGACTGCGCCACTCCAGTCAAAAGCGATCATTGTAGAGTAAAGCTCGTTTACGGGGACAAAATAAGAAATAAATGTTGTAGCCGTAAATAGAGACATTAACTGCCATATTAAATGCTTAAGTGTTTTTTTAGATATTTTATTGAGTGACCACGGTGCTTTATCTAGCGCTATACGCTTATTGCGTGTGCCTTCTATGCGATGCTCTACCCACACATAGGCAAGAGTCCATACTGTTTGTGGGCAAACATAGCCACACCAAACACGTCCAAGCCAAGTGGTGACAAAAAATAATGCAAAAGCGGCCACCATAAAAATACCTGCAAGTAAGATGAAATCTTGTGGCCAAAAAGTCAGGTTGAAAATTCTAAACTCTTGCTTAACAACATCAAGTAAGAGAGCTTGCTGATCGTTATATTGCACAAAAGGTAAGGCAATAAATAAAAACATTAAAAGCCAATTGATATAACGTCTTATTTTTTGATAAAAGCCTTTTTGCTCTCTAACATAGACGGACGTTTGAGATTTATAGGGCTTAATAATTAGGTGCTCTTCTTTAATACTAAACTTCATGATTATATACAGGGTAATAATTGAGTAATTACCCTAATTCAAAAAGTGAGCCAACATAAAATAAATATAAGTCATTGTATTTATGTTGTTAATTTTTATCCTTATTACTATGCATCACACGATATATCGTGCAGCCACGCTATGTCGTGTCTTTTGATCGGGTTGATATACAGTGGAGTATTATTTATTAAGCAAATATTCTGCTCTAAAGCTTTGATGTTAAGTTTTTTCGGGTGATTATTAGCCTTCAATTATATTTATTAATAATTATGTAAGTGCTAGCACATTTTTTAGTAAGCTAATTTGTATGTTAATGGTTTTTACTATGTTTACTTTATTGAGTGGCACGAAATATCGTGGCTTGATCTGTTGTGGCTACAGCTTGAAAACAAGTGGACAGGCCGCTAAAATTCAGCCACGAGTAGCTATAGAAATATAAATAATTTAATTAATGATGTAATTTATGAATGAAGGTAGAAAAGAACAAGACCCTACGCTTGTTTGCACTTGTAGTGATTTGTATGTCAATGATATTGAAGATGCGGTTGCAGATGGCGAGTATGATTATACTGAGATTATGCAATATCACTGTACCTTTCCACGATGCGGTAAATGCCAAGAGCATGTTGAGCAGATAGTAAAACAAGGCTAAAGTTAATCAATCAGTAAATAATTAAACTTTAGTTTATTAAATTATTACGTTACAAAGCATACAGAAGTTTATTCTTATGTATGCTTTAAAGGAAATATTTAGTGGTATAAATCCTAACGATAAAAGGCTTCTACCGTTCCTTTTATTTTAATCATAAGTGGTTGTCCACGGCGATCAAGTGCTTTTGGAGAGGCAACTTTTACCCAACCTTCGCTGATACAGTACTCATCAACATCAAAACGCTCTTTATTATTAAGTCGAATTCCAATCTCATGTTCAAAAACCTCTTCTACATGATGTGGACTGCGAGGATTTGTTGAAAGATGATCAGGTAAAGGGGGTAATGATTTAGTGTCGTTCATATTGATGAGCTATAGTAAATAAAAAGAAAGTCATTGTAGGCAAAATCATTATTTCTCTCAAGTGGAGATCACTGTATTTAGGACTATTTTCTTAGAGTCATAAATACAGGCTGATAAAAAATTGGCGTTAAGGTGTAAATATTATTTTAAATCAATTATGCATATAGCTAGTGGAAATTGAGCCAAATAATAGAGCGATTATTTATGATTTTAATGATATGAATAGGGTATTAGTATACTGAAATGTATTTTTTTGGGTGAAAGTAAAGTAAGAGGTTATTAACTTGGATGTTAATTCGAAATATTCTTTAGTATTGTTTATAACAACATTTATTCTAATTGGAATGGGCGCTTACTATACCCATTTAACGTCAATTTTTGGGGCGGAGAAATACCATGTAACTATCGCCGTTTCTAAAACGCCTTTATCAACCCCTTTCTATGTTGCTAAATCAATCAATGCTTTTGATGATACCTGTGTCATTGTTGAATATGATGATGTTGTCGGTGGTCAAATAGCCTTTGAAAAAGTGATGAATGGCGATGTTGATTTTGGCACAAGTTCAGACTCAGTCATTGCTTTTCAGAGCTTAACACAGCACTCCTTTGTGACACATGCGATGTTTGTTCAATCAGATAATGACGTAAAACTCATTACACGCATCTCTGACAATATTGAATCGGTGCTTGACTTAAAAGGCAAAAAAATAGGCATGACAAAAGGCACAGCTAGTGAATATTTGTTAAGTACTCTATTAGCTATTGACGTGGATTAACAATGGAAGATGTTAAACCTTATCACTTCAAACCGGCACAATTGATACAAGGTTTTAATAATAAAGACGTTGACGCTATCGTGCCGTGGGAACCTTTTGTTTTTCAAGCTTCGCAAGCATTAGAAAATGAAATTAAAATTCATGATACAAAAAGTTTAAGTACATTAAGCTTTAATTTAATTTCCCAAGCTGCTGACAACCCATTGGTGGAAAAAGCAGCTTGCGTTATTCAAGGATTGCACAAAGCAATAAATTATATTGCTTCACACCCTGAAGAATCAAAAAAGATAGTTATAGATGAATTAAATTTAGATCCTGATTTTATTAATTGGGTTTGGCCTGATTATATTTTTAAGCTTGGGCTCAACCAATCCTTGATCTTGAATATTAAATCTCAAGCTATTTGGGCAGTAGAGTCGCAAATGAGGCAGTATGGCGAAATTATGAATTCAGAGCGCTTTATAGATAGTAGAGCATTATTACAGGTTGAGCCTGGAGCGGTTAATATACCACTGTAAATAGGGATATCTGATGCGGTTAAGCTTACAACAAAAAATTTATACTTTTACATTCATTAGTTGTTTTTTATTTGTTGTACTTGTTTTGAGCACATTATGGTCAGCGCAAGTTGTAGAAACCGCGATGAAACGTGAAGAGTATGCTAATAAAATAGAAGGCCATACCCACATTTTAAATCAATTTATTATCAGCGAAAATATTTACGCGATTAATTATAATACTGAACATTGGTTTGCTTTAGACCAAAAATTTAAAAAGCTACTTAAACTTGCTCCAGCATTAACACCCCAGCAACAAACCATTCAAAATAGCATTGAAAGTCAGAACAAAAATGTTTTACGTTTATTTAATGCAATTAATAAGAATAAATTAAAAAATGCCGATGAGATAATTAAAAAGCATTTGAAAATAAGATTAATTACCCAGTTAGAAGCAATCCTATCTGATTCAACTCAGCTGTCTACTATTGTTAAGAAAGATATAAAAAACGTTATTAAGCATCAGGCTATATTTATTGTTTCCATATTAGCACTTAGTTTATGTGTTTTGATTATTGGTGCTTTTAGTTTAATTAAAGTATTTAGAGTTTCACTTAATGAGGTGAAAGAAGCTTTTGAAAAAAATCACAGCGGACGCTTTCAAAAAATACAGCTTTCTACTCGGTCAGAAGAATTTGAGAGTATTGCAATTGCATTTAACGCTATGAATAAAAAGTTGAGTGAAACAACTATTTCATTAGAGTCGATGAGAAAAATTGTTGCTGAGAAAACCTATGTTTTAGAACAATTATCCAAAACTGATTCTTTAACTAATATAGCCAATCGACGTGCTTTGTTTGAGCGAGGTAGTGCTGAGTTTTCACGCGTCCAACGCAATCAAAGCCTATTATCTGTCATTCTATTAGATTGTGATTTATTCAAAAATATAAACGATCAATATGGTCATTTATTTGGTGATGAAGTATTGAAAATGATTTGCAAAGTTTGTTCAAATGAAATTCGAAAGATAGACTTTTTTGCCCGTTATGGGGGAGAAGAGTTTATTATTTTATTACCTGATAGTGAGTTAAGTGGTGCGATAGAAACAGCAAAGCGTATTCAACGCTCGTTAGCCAATAATTGTTTAGCATTTGAGGGTAATGATGTACAGGTGACGGTAAGTATTGGCATCAGTATGGCTAACGCAGAACATAAAAGCTTCGAAGCATTATTAAATAGTGCTGATACTGCGATGTATGAGGCGAAAAAAAATGGTCGAGATAGAATTGAAGTTTTTGAAGTTTCTATTTCACACTAGTTTACTTATCTATAATATCTTTTAACTATTTATACCTTTAAAAGTTTCCCCATCATACTTAGCTTAATTAGCAAACTTCTTTACTGAAGGGTAGCTGAAAATTTCATTTAGATTTTTATAATCTTTTTTAATCAACACTAGTACCAACACTCCAATATAAAACACTAATCGAAATAAGAATAATTATCACTTGTAATAGTGATTGATTGGCATTAGTATACGCAAATAAAATCAATTATCATTTGCATTTGGTGGGCGTTATGAAAAATATCCTTATTCCTTTAGCAACATTCAGTTTTTTTTCAATCAGTTGTCAAAGTCTGGCTAGTAGTGAAACAGAATTAATGGCTGCTATTGAGCAACAACAAAAGCAGTTGCAAGAGATAGAAAAACAATTAACTGAATTAAAAGTTGAAAAAGTTAATGCGCAGCGAGCGTTAACAAAACAATCTTTCAATAGTAGTGAGAAAAATTGGCAAATTAATTCATATGGCAATGTGCTTTATAAAAGTGAAGAAATTTTCAGCAATATTCAAGATGTAACTCCAGAACGAAGAACAAGTACCGACTTAGAAAGAGCGATTGTAGAGTTTAAATATGACTTTGATTCTCAATGGCAAGTAGAGCTTGAGATTGAATATGAACACGGCGGCACGGGTGCATCACTTGAATATGATGGTTTTGAAGAGTTCGGCGAGTTTGAAACTGAAATTGAAGCCGGTGGTGAAGTTATTGTAGAAAAGCTACAAGTACAATATACAGCTAATGAATATTTTACTGTAAAAATTGGGCAAATATTTGTGCCTGTGGGCTTAGGTACTGATTTACATAAACCTGATCAATACTTTGGCACACAGCGCTCTTGGAGTGAAGCATCATTAATCCCACAAGTATGGAATGAAACAGGGGTAAATTTAGTAAGTAAATGGAATAACTTTACAGCGCAGACATTAATTACTACAGGATTAAATTCTGAATACTTTAGAACGTACAACTGGGTAGCAACAGGACATCAAAAACGTTTTGAAAAAGTAAATGCTGATGATTTAGCTTTTACTTTACGTTTAGATTACGGTGATGTTAAGGCAGGTAAAGGTATTGGAGCTAGCTTTTATACGGGCGATACATCAGGCAATCGTAATAACAGTACTAAAGTTTCTGGTGATGGTAATTTAACTATTATTGGTCTACATGGCGCATATAGTTTTGATAATTGGGAAGTGCGCGGTCAATACCTTTTTGGCACATTAGATGACAGCTTAGCTATCACCGAAGCCAATAAAACAACTCCAGGTCTTCAACCAGGAAACTTTGCTCAATTAGGTAGTGAAGCAGACTCATTCTTCTTTGAAGTTGGCTATAACAGCCAATCATTACTTAATCTCAGTAAGCCTCTTTATTTTTACACCACATATGAATATGCAAATCCAATCAAAGAAGTAGAAGAAGGCGGTGTAGCCACCGATCGATTTAACAAAAAATCAGTTGCTTTTGGTGTTAACTATAAACCGGTAGAAAATATTGTTTTAAAAGCACAAGTTTCACAACAAATGTACGCATTAGATACTTTAGACGATACGTCTAGCTTCAGCTTATCAATGGGTTACTACTTCTCTATTTAACATAACTAAATAATATTACTCAATTCACAACAATAAGAGACTCTAAATATGTATAAGAAATCCTTTTTGGCATTAGCTTTGTCTACTGCACTTTTAAGTGGTTGCGGTGGTGGTTCGTCTAGTAGCTCAACCGTTGTAGATGATTCAGCTTTTACTTTCAATGCAACAGAAATGATCACTAACTTAACCAATGATGTGATTGTTTCAGGCTATGAAGACCTTAATACTAAAGCTGAAGCATTTGTATTAGCTACTCAAACATTAGTGAACACACCAACTGCTGGTAATTTAGATGCAGCTCAACAAGCTTGGAAAGATGTACGTGTTCCTTGGGAGCAAGGAGAGGCACATATTTTTGGCCCTGTAGATGCGCTTTCTATTGATCCTCATTTAGACACTTGGCCATTAAATACGAGTGATTTACAAACGTTATTAGATACATTACCAGGTTTTACTGCTGAGCAAGTAAAAGCATTTAATGATGATGTTCAAGGCTTTCATACATTAGAGTTCTTACTGTTTGGTGATGGCGTTACAGATAATGATAAAACTATTGATGAGATGACACCATTAGAACGTGAATACTTATCTGCTGCTGCAGAAGTATTTGAATCATATACGCAAGCGTTAATTGATGCATGGGCAGTTACTAATGATGCAAGTGATGCAAACTCGCTGCCATATAAAGATTACCTTATTACTCCTGATAATGCATTTTACTCATCGCAACTCGCAGTAGTTGAAGAGCTAATTAACGGCATGATTGGTATTGTTAATGAGGTACATGCAGGGAAGATTGATGAACCTTTTGGTAGTGATATTGATAATATTGATACCACCAAAGTTGAATCACAATATAGCTGGAACTCTTTAGCTGATTTCACTGACAATATTCGTGGTGTTCAAAATGTATATCGTGGTGAGTTTGCCAATGAAGCAGATAAAACCGGTATTATTGATTTTGTCAGTGCTGCAGATGCAGATATTGCAACAAGAATAGATACTGAAATTGCTGATGCGATTGCAGCTATAGAAGCAATTGCTGGTGAAGATGATTTACCATTTAGACAAGCAATTAATGATGCTGATGCGCGTGTAAGAATTCAGGCGGCAATTGATGCATTATCTTTGCTAGAGGCTTCACTTACAAATGATGTGTTAACGCTCTTAAATGACTGGGATATATAAGTCTATATAGAAAATCCTGATTGTAGTTATTCACTAGTTTAGATAAATGTCTGTGATGTATTTAAGGAGTCCTGTGTGAATTAAATTCACGCCTCTTAATTCTTTATAACTGGCTTTATTGTGTCTTTAGTAAAATGCTTTATCACCATAAAATGATAAAGCATTTCGAGCAAAACCTCCGAATAACTGCGATCTACTTTAATCACCTATTTCTAAAAGGGTCTAGAAAGTATTCTCAATGAAAAAATTAAGCAGAGCAAAATGGTCAAAATTGACCTTATTAATTACTAGTTCAATCATTATTTCAGGCTGCAACTCAAGTAGTTCAGATGAAAAAAAAGCAGAGCAAGTCGCTTACACACACGTTCAATTACTTGGTGGTGATGCTACTACAATTGATTCGAGCAATTCTGGCCATGGTTTTTCAACACCAATGCCAAATCTGACTGAAATACAGTTAGAGCAACACCTAGCTGGAGATGCTAATTTTGAAGCAGCATTTACCACAGCCCCAAATTCTGAGCACCCTGAACTAGATGGTTTAGGTCCTGTATTTAATAATCAAGACTGTAACTCATGTCACCAGAGAGATGGACGCTCATCTACAGTTAGTTTGTTGGAAGGACAAGATAGAGTATTGCTAGGCTCTGAGGCAGGAATTTTTTTACGTATGAGTGTTGAAGATGGTGAATGCACAGTGCCATCAATAGATAATAATTATTGTAAAAACCCCGGTGTTGATGGCTTTGGCACACAATTATTTCATCGAGGTGTTTTACAAGCTAGAGCAGACTGGGAAGAAAATCCTTTTGTTGGTCAAGCAGATGTTTATCTTGCTTATGAATATTCCACCGTTGAATATGCAGATGGCAGCTCTGTTGAGCTAAAGAAACCTATTTTTACCATTGAACAACCTTACGATGTATCTGCTGAAGATCGTTTAAATAGCGCAATTTTACAAGCAAATGTTCGTTATAGCCCTCGAAATGGCATGCCTGTTTTTGGTTTAGGTTTACTCGAGTTAATTAACGAAGAAGATATTTTAGCTCTTGCTGATGAAAATGATGCGAATGATGATGGTATTTCTGGTCGACCTAATTGGGTATTTGACCCTATAAAAGATAGAGATGGCGACTCTAATCCTGTTTCATTAGGCCGTTTTGGCTGGAAAGCGAGTACTCCTAGTGTACGTGTACAATCATTAGGCGCGTTGCGCGGAGATATGGGAGTTACTAACCCATTATTTCCACAAGAAAGTATTGCTAATACTCCATTTCATGAAAGTTACCTAGCTCGTACAGGCTTTGTTGATACAGGCATGGATGATGAAGGTAACACAGAAGCCTCACAAGAGTTTTCAGATGATGTAGTATTTTATGCTGAAACTTTGGCTGTTCCTGCAAGACGTAATATAACCGATGAGTCAGTTATCGCAGGAGCTCAATTATTTACGCAGGTAAATTGCACAGGGTGTCATAAACCAGATTTTGTTACTGCAACAGGTGAGCTTTCAATAGGTGGTGTCAGCGCACCTGATGCGCTTAAAGGACAACATATTTATCCATTTACAGACATGTTATTACATGATTTAGGTGAAGGATTAGCAGATAACCGTCGTGACTTTACTGCAACAGGGGCTGAATGGAAAACAAGACCTTTATGGGGAATAGGTTTAACTAAAACAGTAAACCCAGCCGCAGGCTTTTTACATGACGGTAGAGCAGCAACAATTGAAGAAGCTATTTTATGGCATGGTGGAGAAGCGTTGCAAAGTAAAAATGATTTTATGGCATTAACACAAACCGAGCGACAATCATTAATTGCTTTTGTAACTTCACTTTAAGTTAAGGTTGAACAATCTTAATGTATAAAAAAAGGGATTGTTATCTAACAATCCCTTTTTGATTAACTTCCGCTGACTAATTCTTGTGTCATTATGCCACTTGCTGATAAGGCTTCATTTTTAGGTAAAGTCTCATTACCGGCTAACAAATACAGAACCCGTTGTCCTTGTTTTGCAAGCTCAATAGCGTGCTGATAATTCAATAATATCTCAGACAATATTGGTTGATGAAACTTTTCTGCATCGCGGCGAATATATTCAATTAACTGTGTATTTACTTTATCATCGTAAAAAACAGCATCAGCAAATTGCATTGCTCTATGGGCACTTAATGTTAAGTTATCTGGATTGCCTTCTTTAGTATGAACAAAAATAATCTCGCCACTTGGAGGGGCTATTTCTTGTTTAATTGTAGCAATAAGTTGTTGTTCAGCTTGTTGTTGCTTCCCATCTAAGACGGCTTGGCCTATCGGGCCTCTAAGTGTGTTCTCCCAAAAACTACGTCTATTACGTATTCCCTTCACACGTGCTTTTACGTGATCGCGAAATTTAAATGAAAAGTCGGCTAATTTTCCATAGCCTTGCGGTAAGGTTTTTTCTATTTGCTCACGTAACATACGAATTAATATAGGAGCACTGCCTGAACTAGAGAGCGCAATAATCATTGGATCTCTATCAATAATTGCAGGGGTGATATAAGTGCATAATTCTGGTTGGTCGACAACATTTGTTAAAATATTTACTGTACGGGCTTCGCTTGCTATCGCTTTGTTAACCTCAGTATCGTCAGTTGCTGCTATCACTAAATTAACCTGAGAAAGATGTCCCTGCTGATAATTATGTTTTAGCCATGTTAATTTATGTAATGAAATTAAACGTTCAACACTTGCGCAAACGTCATTACTCATGACAGTGATATTGCTAGTTGATTTTAATAATAATTCAATCTTGCGTGATGCTACTTCACCACCGCCAATAACCATGGCGGTGATATAATTTGCATCGAGAAAAACAGGGAAGTATTTCATGATATTGTGCTGGTAGTAATGTGTTTATATTACTTTAACATTAATTTTTTTTCGCTGATAGCTAAGCCATTAGCATCACCATAAATAAATTGACCAGGAATAAAGGTAAGCCCAGCAAACTCAACAGTAACATTGACTTCACCTACACCAAGCTTTTCAGTTTTTATTGGATTGCAACCTAGTGCTTTCACGCCAAGTGCTAAAGTTGCTATTGTGCCAGCATCTCGAATACAGCCATTGATTACAATACCTTGCCAGCCATTAGCAACTGCTTTTTCAGCTAACATATCACCCAGTAATGCGCGTATTAAACTTGCTTTGCCATCGACTACCATTACTTTTCCGGTGCCGTCAGTTGCTACTAACTCTTTTACTTTTGAATTATCGTTAAAACAAGAAACAGTAATAATTTCGCCACTAAAAATGGATTTACCACCGTAGTCGTTAAAGAGTGGCTCTGCTAATTGTAATTGCTCGCTAAAATCATCAAATAAATCAGGTAATAAATCTAACATGGTATTTGCTTCGTATTATGTGAATTTATGGTAACTCTATCACCAATGAATGATAAACTCTCATTATAGATATTTATTGTCAGCATAAAGCAGCACACTTACTATTGGGATATAGAAATGCCTTGGATACAACTTAGATTAAGCGCTAATGAAGAAACAGCGGAAAAATACAGTGATTGGTTAGTTGCTTGTGGCTCGCAAGCAGTTACTTTTGTTGATGCTAAAGATACCCCTATATATGAACCGCTACCAGGTGATGAAGTCATTTACTGGTCAAATACTGTGGTCATGGGATTATTTGAAGCAAGCCATGATATGGATAAGGTAATCCAATATTTACAAAGTATTCATCCAGATAAAGAAGAAATGCGTTTTAAGCTTGAACAATTAGAAGATAAAGATTGGGAGCGTGAATGGATGGATAACTTCCATCCGATGAAATTTGGTGAGCGCTTATGGATTTGTCCTAGTTGGCGTGATGTGCCAGAGCCTGACGCCGTTAATGTAATGTTAGATCCCGGCTTAGCATTTGGTACCGGTACGCACCCTACAACAGCGTTATGTTTAACTTGGCTTGACGGATTAGATCTAAAAAATAAAACAGTCGTTGATTTTGGTTGTGGCTCAGGAATTTTATCTTTAGCTGCGCTTAAATTAGGTGCTAAAAAAGTTATTGGTATTGATATTGACCCACAAGCATTGCAAGCAAGCCTTGCCAATGCAAAACGAAATAATGTTGATGATAGACTTGAGCTTTACCTACCAGAAAACCAGCCAACATTAAAAGCAGATGTTGTTGTGGCTAATATTTTAGCGGGTCCATTACGTGAATTAGCACCAACTATTATTGAATTTGTTGGCGATAAAGGCTTGCTGGCATTATCTGGAGTTTTAGAAGAACAAGCTCAAAATTTACAAGTAATTTATGGGCAATGGTGTGATATGGAGCCAGTTACTATTCAAGAAGAGTGGGTTCGTCTTAATGGCCAAAGGAAAGCCAATTAACTCAGCTGTCGAGCATAATTATCTATAAAACTATTCAATGGCACAATTGCTTAAAGTGCCATTGAATATACCACTTTTTTCTTATTAGACTTGAATGCTACATGAAAGAAAAGTAGTGATTATTTTCTTATTAATTTTATTGTAAACCTTCTTGAAAGCCTTATGTTACTTAATATATTAAGTACCTTGCCTTACTATATCACAGATCATTACTCATACGATTCAATTTTAAAAGGACTAAAACACCGTAAAAATTGATGAATAATCGTATGAAAAACGTGCACAACAATGCTTTGGAAAAAGTCAATATTAAAAACAGATAAAAAAACAACTTTTGTTTAAATTCTATGCTTTTCAACTCACAAAAAAACACGTAAACTTAGCGCCCTTTTGAAGAGTAGCTCAAAAAGTAGTCAGTGTGGTGATGGTTTGAAAATCGGTTCATATCAATTTGACAGTAATGCTTTTCTTGCCCCGATGGCCGGAATTACTGATCAACCTTTTCGAGAATTATGTTGTCGATTAGGTGCAGGTTTAGCAGTATCAGAAATGGTGTCGTCAAACCCAAAAGTATGGAATACCGAAAAATCTAAACTAAGAATGCTTCATAGTGATGATGCCGGAATTCGCAGTGTACAAATTGCGGGTAGTTGTGCTGATGAGTTAGCTTTTGCAGCGAAAATTAATGCTGATAATGGCGCACAAATTATTGATATCAATATGGGGTGCCCGGCAAAAAAGGTAAATAAAAAATTAGCGGGTTCTGCTTTATTAAAAGAGCCAGCGCAGGTTGAACAAATCGTCAAATCTGTGGTTAATTCGGTAGATATTCCGGTTACGCTAAAAATTCGCACTGGTTGGTGTGAAAACAGCCGCAATGGTATTGAAATAGCTAAAATTGCTCAAGATAACGGTATTGCTTCACTAGCAGTACATGGTCGTACTCGTAATGACTTTTATAAAGGTAATGCAGAATACGACACTATTAAAGCAATTAAACAAGCGGTTTCGATACCCATTGTAGCTAATGGTGATATTACGTCGGTAGAAAAAGCTGAGCAGGTTTTAAGTTATACCGGCGCTGATGCCATAATGATAGGCCGAGGTGCTCAAGGGCGACCTTGGATTTTTAGAGAAATTAATCATTTCTTGAAAACAGGAACCAAACTACCTGCTCCCTCAGTGAATGAGGTGCGTTCAATATTAATTGGACATGTAAAGGAATTGCATCAGTTTTATGGTGACTATATGGGCGTGAGAATCGCTCGTAAACATATGTCTTGGTATGTTCATACACTCGCTTTACTCGGTGAAGAAGTGGATGAAGGTTTTACTGTGCAGTTTGCTGGTAATCAAGGCAAAGCTTTTAGGGCTAATTTTAATGGTTTATCGTCAACAAGCGAACAGCTTGAGATGTTAAATCTTTGTTTTGATCAACTTGCTCATTAATGAGCAGTTGATTGTTTTATTTATATTAATAGAAAGAGTTGTACACTATGTTCGAACAAAATATTTCTTCTCCATTTATCACTGGTGATATCCAAACGCAAACTAAAACGTCTCCTTTGCGTACTCAAGCTAAAATAGCAATCAATAACTACTTAAAGCAGTTAAATGGTAATGACGTTGATGATATGTATGACCTTGTATTAAGCGAAATAGAAGCACCAATGTTAGAAGAAGTGATGATGTATACACGCGGTAATCAAACAAGAGCTGCAAACTTACTAGGTATCAACCGTGGTACATTACGTAAGAAATTAAAAAAATACGGTATGAACTAATACTCAGGCAGGATTACCCTGCCAAATAAAAGCACCCTAGGGTGCTTTTATTTTTTAATATTTATGATTTTTAACCTCTTTTTAAATTAATTTACTAATAAGGTAAGCATACAAAATGGATACTCCACGTCCAATTAAACGCGCACTATTAAGTGTTTCTGATAAAACCGGTATTGTTGAATTTGCTCGTAGCTTGAGTGAAAAAGGTGTTGAATTACTTTCAACTGGCGGCACAGCTAAATTACTTGCAGCTGACGGCATCCCTGTTACTGAAGTTTCTGATTATACAGGTCACCCAGAAATTATGGATGGCCGTGTTAAAACACTACATCCTAAAGTACACGGTGGAATTTTAGCTCGTCGTGGTATGGATGAAGCCGTTATGGTTGAGAACGATATTAGCGCAATTGATATGGTAGTCGTTAACTTATACCCATTTGCTAATACTGTGAGTTATGCAAGCTGTACGTTAGAAGATGCGGTTGAAAACATTGATATTGGTGGACCAACAATGGTTCGCGCAGCAGCTAAAAACCATAAAGATGTTACTATTATTGTAAATACTACCGATTACGATCGTGTATTAGCTGAAATGAATAGCAATGAAAATTCAGTAACCTATAAAACCCGTTTTGATTTAGCAATTTCTGCTTATGAGCACACGGCAAGTTATGACGGTATGATTGCTAACTACTTTGGTAAAGTATTACCAGCGTACGGCGATGAAGAGTCTACACCATCATTTGATGAAAAAGCTAAGTTCCCTCGCACCTTTAATAGCCAATTTATTAAAACACAAGATTTACGTTACGGTGAAAACTCTCATCAAGATGCAGCTTTTTATAAAGAAGCGAACCCTGAAGAAGCGTCAGTTTCTACTGCAACACAGCTACAAGGTAAAGCATTATCTTATAATAACATCGCTGATACAGATGCTGCATTAGAATGTGTTAAAGAATTTGATGAGCCAGCATGTGTAATCGTTAAGCACGCTAACCCATGTGGTGTAGCAATCGGTGAAGATATTTTAGTGGCTTATGAAGGCGCTTATAAAACTGATCCTACTTCAGCGTTTGGCGGTATTATTGCTTTTAACCGTGAATTAGATGCTAAAACAGCAGAAGCAATTGTTTCTCGTCAGTTTGTTGAAGTGATTATCGCACCAAGCATTTCTGAAGAAGCAGCAAAAGTTGTGGCAACTAAAGCAAACCTTCGTTTATTAGAATGTGGTCAATGGGATACCAAAACAACTGGTTTTGACTTTAAACGTGTTAATGGTGGTTTATTGGTACAAGATACTGATCAAGGCCGTGTAACGAGTGATGACTTAAAAGTTGTAACTAAGCGTCAGCCAAGTGAAGATGAAATGCGTGATTTACAATTTTGCTGGAAAGTAGCTAAATTTGTTAAATCAAATGCTATCGTTTACGTTAAAAATAGTTCAACTATCGGTGTTGGTGCTGGTCAAATGAGCCGTGTTTACTCAGCTAAAGTTGCAGGTATTAAAGCTGCTGACGAAAACCTAGAAGTAAAAGGTTCTGTAATGGCATCTGATGCATTCTTCCCATTCCGCGATGGTTTAGATGCTGCGGCCGAAGCAGGAATTACTGCAGTAATTCAGCCGGGTGGCTCTATGCGTGATGATGAAGTTATTGCTGCTGCAGATGAGCATAACATCGCTATGGTGTTTACAGGTATGCGTCACTTCCGCCATTAACAAATAACCTTGTTGCTATATAAAGCAAACTCTTCGTGATAAGTACTCGCGTATAGCCATACGCTCCGTGCTTATCACTTGATTTTGAATTATCTAGCGTAAAGGTTAATCGTTAATTATGCATTACAAAATTAAGGCAGTGTTGGTTGTTAATTATATGTAACAAAATCAACGCTGCTTGATTGTTTAAAATTTGCTATAACTAATAATCTTTTAGTAATACCAACAATTAACGGAAATATTATGGCTAAATTAAAAAGTTTACAATCGCTTTTAACTTCAACAGTAATTGTCTCAACACTAAGCCTTAGTGCGCTGGGTAGCGTAACAGCGTATGCTCATGTTAATCATGATCATCATAGTAAAGCGCTAGAGCAATCTGTGTCAGGTGAACATCGTTCAGCCAAAAATAAAGCTCGTGATAAATATCGCCATCCTGTTGAAACACTAAAGTTTTTTGGTTTTAAACCCGAAATGACTGTCGTTGAAATTACCCCTGGTGGTGGTTGGTATACTGAGATCTTAGCCCCTGCGTTAAAAGGCAAAGGTAAACTTTATGGCGCTCATTATCCTGATACGGGTGAAGATAATTATTACTCTAATTCTCGTAAGCGTTTAGAGAAAAAATTAGCTTCTAATGTTGTTTTCAGCGAAGTTGTTTTAACTGATTTTGTACCACGTAAGCAAAGTGAATTAGCACCGCAAGGTAGCGCAGACCTTGTGCTAACTTTTCGTAATTTGCATAACTGGAAAGATGCAGGTGTAGAGCAAGTCTTTAAAGATGCCTTTAATGCACTTAAACCAGGTGGCATACTGGGTGTAGTAGAACATAGATTGCCTATTGGCGTTGCACCTGAAAAAGCGGTAGGTTATGTTTCAGAAGTTAATACTATCAAGCAAGCAAAAGCTGCTGGTTTTCGCTTTGCTGGTGCGAGCGAGATTAATGCAAACGCAAAAGATTTAGCGCAGCATCCAAAAGGTGTATGGACATTACCACCGGTATTACGTTTAGGTGAAAAAGATAAAGCAAAATATTTAGCGATTGGTGAAAGTGATCGAATGACGTTAAAGTTTATTAAACCTGAAAATACGCGTTTTAGTGATTTTAAACAAAAAAACAAACAATAGCTTTCTCGCTTTCAAATACTGTTTAGCGCAGATAAGTAAATAGTAAATAAGAGATTAATAGGAAATATAAATGAAAATTTTAGTTATAGGATCAGGTGGTCGTGAGCATGCATTAGCATGGAAAGCGGCACAGTCTAGTCAAGTTACTAAAGTATTTGTAGCTCCAGGTAATGCTGGAACCGCAACTGAAGATAAGTTAGAAAATGTATCTATAGATGTTAGCGATAATGATGCACTTGTTGCCTTTGCTCAAAGTGAAGACGTTGCATTAACTATCGTTGGTCCAGAACAACCGCTTGTTGATGGAGTTGTTGATGCTTTTCAAGCGCAAGGCCTCGCTATTTTTGGTCCAAGTGCTAAAGCTGCACAGCTTGAAGGCTCTAAATCTTTTACAAAAGACTTTCTTGAACGTAATAAAATTCCTTCAGGAAGTTATGCTAAATTTACTGAAGTTGAGCCAGCAATTGCTTACGTACGTGAACAAGGCGCACCGATTGTTGTTAAAGCCGATGGTTTAGCTGCAGGTAAGGGAGTAATTGTTGCACTTACTCTATCTGAAGCTGAAGATGCTATAACAGATATGTTAGCGGGTAATGCATTTGGCGACGCTGGACATCGTGTTGTTGTTGAAGAGTTCTTAGAGGGTGAAGAAGCAAGCTTCATCGTAATGGTTGATGGTAAAAATGTTTTACCTATGGCAACAAGCCAAGATCATAAACGTGCACTTAATGGTGATTTAGGCCCTAATACGGGTGGTATGGGTGCATACTCACCAGCGCCAGTTGTAACGCCTGAAATTCATGATCGCATTATGAATGAAGTGATTATGCCAACGGTAGAAGGCATGGCTAATGAAGATGCTCCTTATAGTGGTTTCTTATATGCAGGCTTAATGATTGCTGCTGATGGAACTCCAAATGTTATTGAATATAACTGTCGTTTTGGTGATCCAGAAACTCAACCTATTATGATGCGTTTACAATCTGATATTGTTGAGCTTTGTCTTGCTGCAACTCGTGGCGAATTAGACAAAGTAACGGCCGACTTTGATAGTCGTGCTGCAGTAGGTGTTGTGCTTGCAGCACAAGGATATCCAGCAAGCTATCCTAAAGGTGATGTAATCTCAGGTCTTGATACTAATACAAACTCGGCAGCTAAAACCTTTCATGCAGGGACTAAGTTAAATGCTCAAGGTGATGTAACAACTAATGGTGGTCGTGTTCTTTGTGCTACTGCACTTGGTAATACAGTCACTGAAGCTCAGCAAACTGCGTATGAGTTATTACATCAAATTACATGGCAAGGCGTAGAGTTTAGAACAGATATTGCTTACCGTGCGATTGAACGTGAACAAAAGAGTTAATATCTTAGTTTAAGAAAGTTATTAATGTGAAAAGGCTGATAAGAAATTATCAGCCTTTTTTATTTAGTAGTTAAAGTTTGAGTAATATTCAAATGGCTTTTTATATAAAATATGCTTAAATTACTTTGTTGTAAAATATGCAATACCAATATAAACTCCTAAGTTGATGAATTTATTGATAAACGTAAAGGAATATTATGAAAGAAATAATAGCTGTATTACTAACTATTGTCGCTGTTACTGGCTGTACATCAACTGCAACGCCAGAACAAGCAAGCGCAGCTCCAACCAATATTAAAAATAAAATTAAAACGGGTGAAGAGCTGACAGCTAAAGAGTTAGATGAATTAGCAGGAAAGACTAACTTTACTGCAACACAATTAAAAAAGGCAGCTAAGAATTTAGGTTATAGATGTAGCTACTACGCAGTAACAGGTTCTCACATTAAGCAAAAAGTATGTTCAACACAAGAGCAAAGAGATGTTCGTGCAGAAGCAGCAAAGAGTTATATACGAGATATAACAAGTTCTAATACGGTACCGGCAAAACTATAACGTTTAAATTTGTCAAAAAATATATTCGAGAAAAGGATGCATCAGCATCCTTTTTTTATGAGTAAGGTTTTCATAGGCACAAAAAAGCCTACTGAAGTGGGCTTTTAAATTAATAATTTCTTTTAAAGGAAAGCGTTAATTATTTTCTAGCTGCACCTTTAGCTTCTTCGCTTAACTTATATGAGTTTGTTAGGGCAAGGCACTTGTATAGTGAGCTGAGAGAACTCCGTTGGAATTCAATACTAGAATAACAGGCACAAAAAAGCCCACCAAAGTGGGCTTTAGAATTAACCTTTAAAGAAAAGAGTTAATTATTTTCTAGCAGCGTCTTTAGCTTCTTTTGCAGCTTTAACTTCTGCAATTACTTCTTCAGCTACGTTGTTAGGACAAGGCATGTAGTGAGAGAATTCCATAGAGAATTGACCACGACCTGATGTCATTGTACGTAATGATCCGATGTAACCGAACATTTCTGAAAGAGGTACGTCAGCTTTAATACGAACACCAGTAGTACCAGCTTCTTGGTCTTTGATCATGCCACGACGACGGTTTAAGTCACCAATAACATCACCAACGTGATCATCAGGAGTAAACACATCAACTTTCATGATAGGTTCAATTAATTGAGCACCAGCTTTTGGAATTGA